>CASECK010000112.1 GCA_949286295.1 uncultured bacterium
TGACGGTGGATGGCCTCACCGCCCAGGGCGGGCAGCTGCTGCTGTGCCGCCAGGCGGACAACCGCTTTGTGGAGATGAGCACCCGGGAGGGCGCCAGCCTCATGGCCGCCGCCATCTTCCATGGCTGAGCGCCTGTCCGGCGCTCCGGTGGCCCAGGCCCTGTGCGCGCGCATGAGCGCCGGGCTGGACCGCCTGGCCCGGCGGGGATGCGTCCCCACCGTGGCCGTGGTCCGGGTGGGAGAGCGGCCCGCCGACCTGTCCTATGAGCGGGGCTTTACCCGGCGGGCCCAGTCCCTGGGCATCCGGGTGCTCCCTATTGTGCTGCCGGAGACGGTGGAGGAGGGGGAGCTGACCGCCGCGCTGCGGCGGGTGAACGAGGACGGGACCATCCCCGGCTGCCTGCTGGTCCGCCCCCTGCCGGAGCGGCTGAGCACCCCGGCGGTGCTCTCTGCCCTGCGCCCGGAGAAGGACATCGACGCGGTGACCAGCGCCTCCATGGGCGGGCTGATGGTCCCGGGCGTGGGGGGCTTTCCCCCCTGCACCGCCACCGCCTGCATGGAGCTGCTGAATCACTACCAGGTCCCCCTGCGGGGACGGAAGGTGGTGCTGGTGGGCGGCGGAGTGACGGTGGGAATGCCTGCCGCTATTTTGCTGATGAACCGGGGGGCCACCGTGTCCGTGTGCAACATCCACACAGAGCCGGCCTATCTGGCCGCGCTGTGCCGCGGGGCCGACCTGATTATCTCCGCCGCGGGGAAGGCCGGCCTCATCGGCCGGGACCACGTGAGCCCGGGCCAGGTGGTGGTGGATGTTGGGTTGAGCGCCGGGGCGGATGGAAGGCTCCGGGGCGATGTGGACTTTGAACAGGTGGAGCCCATTGTGGCGGCCATCACCACCGTCCCCGGGGGCGTTGGGGCCGTCACCTCCACGGTGCTGGCCGCCCATACGGTGCAGGCCGCCCTGGCGGCCTGCGGCTTGCCAGGCATGGAAGAAACGAGAAGGAGGCATCGCGTATGACTGGTCAGGAAGCGGTGGAGCTCATCCATCAGGAGGCGTGGACAGGCCGGAAGCCCGGGCTGAGCCGCACCTTAGAGCTGCTGCGGCGGCTGGGAGACCCCCATCTGGGGCTGAAGTATGTCCACATCACCGGCACCAACGGCAAGGGGTCCACCGCCGCCATGGTGTCCTCGGTGCTGGCCCGGGCGGGGAAGAAGGTGGGCCTCTACACCTCGCCCCATCTGTGGAAGTTCCACGAGCGCTTTCAAATCAACGGCGCGCCCATCCCGGACGAGACGCTGGGGCGCATCGCCGGGCGGGTGATTCAGGCGGGCAGGGGCATGGAGGACCCCGCCACCGAGTTTGAGCTGATGACCGCCGTGGGGATGCTCTATTTTCTAGAGCAGCGCTGCGACATCGTGGTGCTGGAGGTGGGCCTGGGCGGACGTCTGGACTCCACCAACGTCATCCCGGCCCCCGAGGTGGCCGTGATGACCAACCTGGGGCTGGAGCACACCGCCGAGCTGGGGGACACCCTGGCGCTCATCGCCCAGGAGAAGGCGGGCATCATCAAGCCCGGATGCCGGGCGGTGCTCTACCACCAGAGCGCCGAGGTAGAGGATGTGGTCCGGCGGGCCTGCCAGGAGGCGGGGGCGGAGCTGACTGTCACCGACTTGGACAGCATCCAGGTGGAGCAGGTGAGCCGGGAGGGCCAGAGCTTTCTCTA
This sequence comes from uncultured bacterium, assembly GCA_949286295.1. Taxonomy (GTDB): domain Bacteria; phylum Bacillota; class Clostridia; order Oscillospirales; family Oscillospiraceae; genus Lawsonibacter. Next base: position 1,724 of record CASECK010000112.1, read on the forward strand.
TCAGGGGGAGCGCTACCACATCCCCCTGGTGGGCGCCTATCAGGTGAACAACGCCGCCACCGCCATTGAGACGGTGCGCGCCCTGCGCCGGAGCGGCTGGGACATCTCCAGGCAGGCACTGGAGGAGGGCCTGGCCCAGGCGGTGTGGCCCGGGCGGATGGAGCTGGCCCGGCGCTCGCCCGACTTCATTCTGGATGGCGGCCACAACCCCCAGTGTATGCAGGCCATCGCCCAGAGCCTGCGGCAGCTCTACCCCGGCAGGAAGGTCAACTTCCTGGTGGGCGTGCTGGCCGACAAGGACTATCCCGATATGATGGGCAGCATCCTGCCCTTGGCGGACCGCTTTGTCACCATCACCCCTGACAGCCCCCGGGCCCTGTCCGCCCGGGACCTGGCCGCCTTCCTGGAGCAGCAGGGGGCCAGGGCCACCGCCTGTGATACGGTGGAGGAGGGGCTGGAGCTGATTCAGAGCCAGACCGGGCCGGAGGGGCTAATCTGCGCCTGTGGCTCGCTGTACATGATGGGGCAGCTGCGGCACCTGCTGGGCCTCTGCTGAGCCAGGCAGAGGGTATGTAACAGAATAGGGAGGCCGCGTCAAGTGCCAGACGGATGGGAAGTTGCCGCTGGACGAAGAGCAAAGGCTTGCGATGGCCGTCCCGCTTCCGCTGTCGCCAGAGGGTTCTCCTTTGGGGCAACAGAAGAAGAATAAATGCCAAAAGGAGAATTTGAGATGAAAAAATCTGTCCAGACCAGGCGGCTGGCCGCTCTGGTGAGCTGCGCTATGCTGATTGCCATTCAAATCGTATTATCCCGCTTCCTGTCCATCTCCACCCCCATTGTCAAGATTGGCTTTGACTTTGCCCCCATGGCTTTGGCGGGGATGCTCTTTGGCCCCCTGTACGGCTGCGCGGTGGGGGCGCTGGCCGATTTTCTGGGGGCCAACCTGTTCCCCATCGGGCCCTATTTCCCCGGCTTTACCGTCGTGGCCGGCCTGTGCGGCCTGACCTACGGCCTGCTGCTGCATAAGAAGCCGGGGGCGCAGTGGAGCCGGGGAACGCTGATGGTCCGGGTGGCCGTCTCCGTGCTGATTGTGGCCCTGCCGCTGCAGCTGGGGCTGGACACCCTGAACCTGTACCTGCTGATGAAGGCCGGCGTGGCCGGGATGATTCCCGCCCGGGTGCTGAAGGCGGCCGTCATCATCCCGGTGCAGTTTATTACCATCAACGCCATGTATTTTGCCCTGGCGGCCCCCCTGAGCCGCCGCGGGCTTGCGGCCCAGTGACAACGGTTGAAAAAAGCAGGCCCCGGTCTCTCGCGCTGAGAGACCGGGGCCGGCTTTTTTATGTGCGGAACAGGAGAAAGAAGGCCGCCAGCAGGGGGAAGCAGGCCAGCAGGGCGGACAGGCCGCCCAGATACAGGGACAACCGTCCGCACACCACCGCCCCCGCCACAAAGGCGCCGATGAGCTGGTAATACACCGAGGCTTTGGCCGCCGCCCCAGGCTCAGGCAGGGCCAGGAAGCGGTAGAGCAGCTCGGTGCCGCTGCGCAGGTTGCCGGTGCACATGGTGGTGGCGGCGGCGCAGCCCCGGAATTTCCGAAAGGCCTCTAACTGCACGGCACTGGTGAAGGCGATGAGGATATTGGCCAGGTTGTCAAACTCCCCCAGAGGGAGCAGGGCCACCACCGCCACCACCAGACACTCGGCCAGCAGCAGGGGCTGCCGCCAGTGGAGTCGGGGCTGGGGGCGCAGCTGCATATGCCGGTGGATAGCCTCGGCGGCAAAAATGCCGGAGATGAAGGCCACAATGGGCAGCAGGTAGTGGACCGCCCCCCACAGGTCCAGCCGGGAGAGGTGGACGCACAGCTGGACGATGTTGCCCGTCTCGGCGGTGGCAAAGACGCCCCCCCGGTTGACAAAGCTGTACGCGTCTAAAATCCCGCCGGCGAACGCCAGCAGCAGGCCGGTCAGCAGGCTGTCGGACATCTGTTTTTCAGGCATGGCCGGCGTCACTCCTTTGAAGGGCACAGGGCGCCGCGGCGCGGCGCCCTGTGGGGATGGATGGGCAGAGGTTTACTCGGCCTTGGGGCCGGCGGCCACCAGGGCCTTCCCGGCCTCGTTGGTGGCGTACTTGGCAAAGTTCTTCACAAACCGGGAGGCCAGGTCCCGGGCCTTGGCGTCCCACTGGGCGGGGTCGGCATAGGTGTCCCGGGGGTCCAGGATGGCCGGGTCTACCCCGGGCAGGGCGGTGGGGACCTCCAGATTGAAATAGGGGATGGTCTTGGTGGGGGCGGTGAGGATGGAGCCGTCCAAAATGGCGTCGATGATGCCCCGGGTGTCCTTGATGGAGATGCGCTTGCCGGTGCCGTTCCAGCCGGTGTTGACCAGATAGGCCTTGGCGCCCGACTTCTCCATCTTCTTTACCAGCTCCTCGCCGTACTTGGTGGGGTG
>CASECK010000113.1 GCA_949286295.1 uncultured bacterium
TCAGGGCGGGGGAGAGGCCCTTTCGGAGGAGAAATTCCGAAAGGGCTGCCGCCTTTTCCGCGCTATCCAGACAGGGGGGCAGGCTGGCCCCGTCAAAATCAGAACCCAGGGCCAGGCAGCCCCCGGCCCCCAGCTCCAGAAAGTGGGCGATATGGCGGTACAAATCTTCCAGGGTGGGGAGCTGCCCGTCGTCCCGGAGGAAGCAGGTGAAGTAGTTTAAGCCAATCAGGCACCTGCGGGCGGCCATCTCCCGAATCTGCCCGTCGGTCAGGTTGCGGCTGTGGCCGCATACCGCCCGGGCGTTGGAGTGACTGGCCACAAAGGGCCTGGAGGCCACCTCCAGCAGGTCCCGGAATCCCTGGTCGTTGAGGTGGGACACATCCACCAAGATGCCCTGCCGCTCCAGCTCTGGAATGGCGGCCCGGCCGAAGGGGGACAGGCCGTGCTCCGTGGCGCTGCCGGAACCGAGGGCGTTCTCTCCGTTCCAGGTGAGGGTCATCATCCGCACCCCGTCCCGGGCCAGCTGGGCGATTCGCTCCAACTTGCCGGCCAGGGCGGAGCCGTTTTCCACGGTGAGGACGGCGGCCGCTCTGCCCTGGGCCCAGGCCGCCTCGATGCCGCCGGCGGTGCGGCAGGGGAGGACCAGGCCGGCCAGCGCGTCCATCTGCCGGTAGAAGTTATCCCGGTGGAGCTGGTAGAAGCGGACCGCTGTCTCCGCTTCCAGCCCGTCGGGAAGGAAGATGGCGCAGCACTGGCACCAGCGCGCCGCCCGGGGAATCATGCGCAAGGCGAACTGGCACCGGGGGTCATCGAGAGTGTCCGCCCGCCTGGCCATGGCGGCCAGCGCGGCCAGGGACTCCTGGCTGCGCTCCGGGACCAGCACGCCGTGGTAGAGCTTGGGGTCGAGGTCTGGAAAGACGGTAAGGGTATCGCAGTGCAGGTCAAAAACACGGCTTTGCCGCATATCGGCACATCCTTTCTCCCGCCGGCCCGCGGCCCGGTCAGGGCCGCTTCATGGTCAGGCTGATTCGTTTTTTGGCTTGGTCGGCTTCCAGCACCCAGACGGTGACCACATCGCCCACGGCCAGCAGCTGGGAGGGGTGCGCCCCCCTTTTGGGCATCTGGCTGATGTGAATCAGCCCGTCCAAGTGGACGCCAATGTCCACGAATGCCCCAAAGTCGGTGACGTTGCGGACGGTGCCCTGAAGCTCCATACCGGCCTTCAAATCCTTGGGCTCCATCACGCCGGTGCGCAGGAGAGGGGGCGGCAGCTCCTCCCGGGGGTCGCGGCCTGGCTTCATCAGCTCGCGAATCATATCCATCAGGGTTGGCACCCCCACGCCGCAGGCCTGGGCCAACGCCTCGAGGCCAATGGCCTCCGCCCGCTTCTTCAGCTCTGACAGGTTTTTCTCCTTGACATCGCCTGGGGTGTAGCTGCACGCCTGGAGCAGCCGCTGGGCAGCGGCATAGCTCTCCGGGTGGACGCCGGTGTTGTCCAGCGTGTTTGGGCTGTCCGGCACGCGCAGGAATCCGGCGCACTGCTCGAAGGCCTTGGGTCCTAATTTGGGAACCTTCAGCAGCTGCGCTCTGGAGGTGAAGGGGCCATTTTCCTCCCGCCAGGCCACCAGGTTTTTCGCGGTGGTGGCGGTGAGGCCGGACACCCGCTGGAGCAGGGCGGGGGAGGCGGTGTTCACATCCACCCCCACGGCGTTGACGCAGTCCTCCACCACGCCGTCCAGGGCCTGGCTCAGCCGGGCCTGGGGCATATCGTGCTGATACTGGCCCACGCCGATGGCCTTGGGATCGATTTTCACCAGCTCCGCCAGGGGGTCCTGGAGCCGCCGGGCGATGGACACGGCGGAGCGCAGGTTGACGTCCAGCCCGGGGAGCTCGCCGGCGGCCAGCTGGCTGGCGGAGTAGACCGAGGCCCCGGCCTCGCTGACGGTCATATAGGACACCCCGCCGCCCACCATGCTGATGAGCTGGGCCGTCATCTGCTCTGTCTCCCGGCTGGCGGTGCCGTTGCCAATGGCGATGTGGGCCACATGGTGGGTTCGGATGAGAGCGGCCAGCTGGTCAAGGCAGGCCTGTCTCTGCCGCTCCCCGTGGGTGGGATAGACCACCGCGGTGTCCAGCACCTTGCCGGTGCCGTCCACCACCGCCACCTTGCAGCCCATGCGGTAGCCCGGGTCCAGCCCCATGGTCACCCTGCCCCGCACCGGCGGCTGCATCAGCAGAGGCTTTAAATTCAGGGCGAACATATGGATGGCCCCCTCGCTGGCCTGCTCTGTCAGGTGGCTGCGCACCTCCCGCTCCAGAGAGGGGCGGAGCAGCCGGTCATAGGCGTCATCGGCGGCGGCGCGGACAAAGTCCATGGCCGCCGTCCCCGGGACGGTCAGCCGCCGGACGGCCACACGGGCGCTCTCTGGCTCCAGCTCCACGGCCACGTTCAGCACGCCCTCCCGCTCGCCCCGGTTGAGGGCCAGCACCTGATAGCCCTGAAGGCGGCTGACCGGGCATCGGAAGGCGTAGTACAGCCGGTAGACCGTGTCCTCCGCCTCCTGCTGCGCCGCCCTGGACACCAGCACGCCCCGGCGCAGGTACAGCGCCCGCAGCTGCTTTCGGACCTGCGCGTCGTCGGAGATGTATTCCGCGATGAGGTCCGCCGCGCCCCGCAGGGCGTCCTCCACCGTCTCGACCCCTTTCGCCCCGTCCACGTACCTGGCGGCCTCCCGCTCCGGGCTGAGGGCGGGGCCTTTGGAGAAGAGCAGCCTGGCCAGCGGTTCCAGTCCATTGTCCCGGGCGGCGGAGGCCCGGGTGCGGCGTTTTTGCTTATAGGGGCGGTACAGGTCCTCCACCTCGGCCAGGGTGGCGGCGGCGTCAATGCCGGCGGCCAGCGCGCCGGTGAGCTGGCCCTGGTTGTCGATGGCGGCCTTTACCTCCGCTTTTCTGTCCTCCAGACCACGCAGGTACTGGAGCCGGCCGGCCAGCCGGCGCAGCAGCTGGTCGTCCATGGAGCCGTGGAGCTCCTTGCGGTAGCGGGCGATAAAGGGAATGGTGGCCCCCGCGTCAAGCAAAGCGGCCACGTTTTTCACGTGGGTCTCAGTTTGGCCCAGCTCCCTGGCCAGGGTCTGTATGACAGCTTCCATGGGCGCCTCCTTGGCAGGTTCAACGTACCTTCTATTGTAGCGGAAGCGGCCGGAAAAGTCCAGCGGGGAGGGGGACTTCCTTTTTGCTGGAAACTGTGGTATGATAGGCTCCGCGAACGGGCCGGGGCACGGCCCGTTCCATCCCCCGGGTGCCCGGCGTCCGCGCCGGGAGAATAGGGAAGAAATGGACGGTCTCGCCGCTGTGAGAGGGGAGCGGGCTCCAATTGCGCCACTGGGTGACCGGGAAGGCGGAGCCAGGCTGTGAGCCTCGAGTCAGAAGACCTGCCCGGGGGGCGCGCTCGTGTTGCGAGTGACAACAAACGCGGAGGAAAATAGAATGAAAGCAAGCAGAAAGACCCTGCTGTGCCTGGCCGCCTTGGCGGCGGCCGCCGTGCTGTTGGCGTCGGCGTGGTATTTTACCCGCCCCCAGGCCGAGGCGGGGGAGAAACACGTCACCGTCCAGGTGGTCCACGGGGACCAGAGCAGCAAAGAGTTTACCTATGACACGGACCTGGAGTACCTGGGAGAGCTGCTCCTCAGCGAGGGGCTGGCCCAGGGGGAGGAGGGAGCCTTCGGCCTGTACATCACCACCGTGGACGGGGAGACCGCCCTGGACAGCCAGAGCCAGTGGTGGTGCATCACTCAGGACGGCCAGATGACGCAGTCCGGCGCCGACGCCACCCCCATCAGGGACGGGGATCATTTCGAACTGACCCTGTCCACCTACTGAGACGGTGGGCAGCGGGAGGCCCCTGACCGGGGCGCGGCGGGTGGTGCTGTGCGGCCTGATGGCCTCCACCCTCACGGTGCTGAAGATGGCCATGTCGCCCCTGCCCAACATCGAGCCGGTATCTCTGCTGGTGATGGTGTACGCCATCGTGTTCGGGCGGCAGGTGTTTTACATCATCCTCCCCTTTGTGGTGGTGGAGGGACTGCTGTACGGCTTTAACCCCATGTGGTGGATAGGCTATCTCTATGTCTGGCCCCTCTGGGGAGCGGTGTGCCTGCGCATGGGGGGGCGGCCGGCGCTGACTCTGGCCGTGGCCAGCGGGGCGTTCGGACTGTCCTTCGGGGCGCTGATGGCGCCGCCCTATCTGATTGCCGGGGGACCCTGGGCCGCGCTGAGCTGGTGGCTGGCCGGAATCCCCGCCGACCTGCTCCACTGCGGGGGGAATTTTGTTCTGGCCCTGACGTTGGCCAAGCCCCTTCAACGGCTGCTGTCGGCCCTGCGGGACCGGATTCTTTGACGAAATATAGGGGGCGGCGGCAGCCTGCCCCCTATATTTCGTATGCTGGCAATTTAGTGAGACAAATTGCAGAAAAACTATTGACAAACCAGGATAACAGGTTTACAATAATGAGCAACCAGAGGGAGAATACCTCCGGTGGGGCGAAGCGGCCTGTGGATGCGGTATCTGGCTGCAGCCCATGGCTTTTCCCGGGAAAACCGCGCCGGCCGGCCAATGAGAAGGGACTGTAAAGGCCGGTGGTATGACAGCCATTGCGGCAGATGGATTTTTTTGGATAAGCCGGAAGAACACGAGGAGAGGTGAGCACAGATGGTTCAGGAACATTATGTAACCTGCGGAGACCGCCGGTCCCGCGGACGGATGGAGCATACTGTGCGGCGGCGCGCGGCTTGAAACGGGGCTGCGTCGGCGGCTCACATCTTCTCCATCGTCCGTGAACAGGCGGACGGTGGCTTTTTTATACCCTTTAGAGATACAGAAAGGAGGTGACAGGCATGACGATGCTCAAGCGTGAGGTAAACAGCATCTGGTCCAAGGTCCGCAGCGACCGGGACGTGGATGATATTGTGTTCGGCAGCTATGACAATGCTCCCGCCGACGAGAAGGGGCAGGCGTGCAGCGACCGGTGACGGGCTGCCGCAGTCAGCGCAGCGCTGATACGCAGGGATAGGACGCCGCAGCAGGCCACGGGCCGCTGCGGCGTCTTTCTGCCTGATAGGGACAAGATAGGGCACGATAACCCAATAAGAGGACCAGATTATTCCGTTGGAGGGCTTGCTTTCTTGGGGAGATTATACTAAAATAACAAACAAGCAACCATTCGAAAGCCCGGGGGGCAGATGATCCCCGCATCAAATTTGCTCCGGGGAGCAATATGGAGGTCGTTCGACATGAGAAAAGTAAACTTTACCGAGACTGTCCTGCGTGACGCCAACCAGTCGCTGGTGGCCACCCGCCTGCCATACAGCAAGTTTGAGCCCATTCTGGAGACCATGGACAAGGCCGGATACTACTCCGCCGAGGTCTGGGGCGGCGCCACCTTCGACGTGTGCCTGCGCTACCTCCAGGAGGACCCCTGGGAGCGGCTGCGCAAAATCCGCGCCAAAATGCCCAACACCAAGCTGCAGATGCTGCTGCGGGGGCAGAACATCCTGGGCTATAAGCACTATCCCGACGACGTGGTGCGCAAGTTCGTGGAGTTCTCTGTCAAGAACGGCATCGACATCATCCGTATTTTCGACGCCCTCAATGATGTCCGCAACCTGAAGGTGGCCATCGAGGAGACGGTCAAGCAGGGCGCCCACGCCTCCGGCACCATCTGCTTCACCACCAGTCCCGTCCACACCCTGGAGAAGAATGTGAAGATGGTCAAGGAGCTGAAGCAGATGGGGGTCAAGTCCATCTGCATCAAGGATATGGCTGGCATCATGGGGCCCAAGGAGGCCTATGACCTGTCCGCCGCCATCAAGGACGCCGTGCCCGAGCTGCCCCTGGTCATCCACACCCATTGCACCACCGGCCTTGCCTTCATGACCTGCCTGAAGGCGGTGGAGGCCGGCGCCGACGTGCTGGACACCGCCATCTCCCCCATGTCCGGCGGCACCTCCCAGCCCGCCACCGAGACCCTGGCCTATGCCCTGCGCAGCCTGGGCTATCAGGTGGAGCTGGAC
>CASECK010000114.1 GCA_949286295.1 uncultured bacterium
AAGAAGCGCGTTCGGGTCAACGAGGCCAAGGCCGCGCAGAACAAGGCCGCGAAGTCCGCGCTCAAGACCGATATCAAGAAGTTTGAGGCCGCGGTGGCGGAAGGCAACCGCAGCGAGGCCGATGTCGCTTACAAGGTGGCCGTCAAGGCTGTGGACAAGGCCGCTGCCAAGGGTCTGCTGCACCGGAACAATGCCGCCAACAAGAAGAGCAATATGACCATCAAGCTGAACAAGCTGGCCTGATTATATTGATCGCGTGGAAAGCCGTCTGATTACAGGCGGCTTTTTTCGTTTCTTTCGGCGCGCGCGTCTGCTATAATGGTGATATGGGCCGTCCGGCGGCAAAGCCCGGCGGCAGCGAGGTGATGTGCGTGATACGTGGGTTTTTTTCTCTCCCGCCGGTGTCGTTCGCCCTGCGCACGGCGGCTTTGGGCGGCCGGGTGGGGGTGTCCCGGTCGGCGGCCTCCCTGTCCTACTTCCTGATTTTGACTCTCTTCCCTCTGCTGGTGTGCGTCAACTACTTCATCGGCCTGTTCCACCTGGATTTGGAGCACTTTCTCTCCTCCCTGGACCAGCTGCTGCCCCCCGGGGCGCTGGCCATCGTGTCCGACTACCTGGGCTATGTCTCCCACATCCAGTCCCCGGCCCTGCTGTGGGCCAGCCTGTTTACCATTCTGCTGTCCGCCTCGGCGGGGCTGCGCACCCTGCTGCTGACCATGGAGCAGCTGTATGAGGTCTCCACCCCCCGCCCCCTGCGCCGCCTGACGGCCAGCGTGCTGCTGTCCCTGCTGTTTTTGCTGACCATCTACCTGTCTGTGGTGGTCATCTTCACCGGCGACTGGTTCTTCACCCTGCTGGAGCGCGGCCTGCCCGGCCCTGTGGCCCGCCTGCTCCCCCTGCAGGCCCTGTCCCGGCTGTGGGTGTGGCTGCGGTATCTGCTGCTGTTCTGCTTTGTGCTGCTGCTGGTGCTCATGGTCTACCGGGCCGGGCCCCCCCGGCCCCTGCTGGGACGGGGGGCGGTGCTGCTGTCCTCCCTGGGGGCCTCTCTGGCCATTGTGGCCGCCTCGGCCCTGTTCTCCTGGTTCATCGGGCTGTCCTCCCGGTACGCCCTGGTGTACGGCTCTCTGGCCTCGATTGTCATCCTGCTGGTGTGGCTTTACCTGTGCTCCGGTATCCTGCTGCTGGGGGCGGTGGCCGGGCGGGTGCTGTCCCAAGGCCCCGGCCCGGAAGGGCCGGGAGGCGCCAGAGCCGCCGGGCGCAAGCGCCCCCCGGATTGACAACTTTCTCCCCCCGCGCTCTTTTCTCCCGGGGGAAAATATGGTATGCTGAAAAAAAGCGCCCCCCTATTCCGCGCCCCGGCCCGCCGGGGCCAGAGACGAGGTGGAGACCTGTGAACGACAAACTGATTCGCCAGCTCAACCGGGAGATTGCCGGGGCTCTTACCGCCCGCCGCTCCCCCTCCTTTTCCAGCCGCCGGGCCGTCCAGGCCCTTCTGCGCACCCCCGGCTGGGAGCAGGCCCTGTCCGCTCTGCTCCCCATCCGGGAGCGGCTGAGCTGCGCCCAGGTGCTGGAACTATGCGCCCCCGTGCTGGAGCGACTGTGCCCTCAGGGCCCCGAGCAGGGCTGGGGGCCTTTTTGCTATCAGTACGTGTGCCATCTCATGTTCCCCGACGGCGGCTTCGCCCCCGAGGCCGGCCGCTGCGGGGAGGGTGCCCTGTTCTGCCTGACCGTGCTCCAGGTCCTGCTGGACCACGAGCGCGCCGCCCTGCCTTTCGACCCCATGCTGGACTTTCAGTTCCTTCCGGAGGAGGAGCTGTCCCGCTGCGACCAGGCCGGGGAGTACCGCCGCTTTCTCACGTCCTGGCGGGAGGAGTTTGTCTATGAGCTGATGCGCCTGGGGCTGGAGGTCACCCCCTTCCGCACCCTGAGCCACATCTCCGGGGTCCACTACATCGCCATGACCGCCGCCCGTGGCCTGGCCGAGGCGGGGGTGGAGGTGGACCTGGCCCTCATCTCTGCCGCCGCCGCCGCCCACGACATCGGCAAATTCGGCTGCCGCCCCGGGGAGCGGGTGCCCTACCTCCACTATTACTACACCGACCAGTGGCTGCTGGCCCGGAAGATGGAGGGCATCAGCCACATCGCCGCCAACCACTCCACCTGGGACTTAGAGCTGGAGTCCCTGTCGGTGGAGTCCCTGCTGCTCATCTACGCCGACTTCCGCTCCAAGCAGGAGCGGGACAGCCAGGGCCGGGAGATTACCGTCCTCTTCCCCCTGGACCAGTCCTTCCAAGTCATTCTGTCCAAGCTGGACAACGTGGACGGCAAGAAGCGCCGCCGGTATGAGTTTGTCTACGGCCGCCTCCACGACTTTGAGCGCTATATGCGCGCGCTGGGCGTGGATGTGGACCTCACCGGCCAGCCCCAGCCCCCCCACCCCCACAAGGACCCGGCCCTCATGGGTCCCCAGGAGACGCTGGAGAGCCTGATTTTGCTCTCGGTCGGCCACAACCTTGAACTGATGCATATGTTGTCCAACGAGCAGAAGTTTGGCAACATCATCGAGGAGGCCCGCTCCGCCAAGAGCTGGCAGCAGCTGCGGGCCTATCTCAACGTGTTCGAGGAGTACTTCACCTATCTGTCCGCCCGGCAGAAGACCCAGGCCCTGACCTTCCTGTACGAGCTGCTGATGCACCGCGAGGGGGACATCCGCCGCCAGGCCGGCGCCCTCATCGGCCAGATTATCGCCCGCTTCCACCTGGTCTACCGCAAGGAGGTCCCCGCCCACGCCCAGAGTGACCCGGCCGAGGAGGTCCCCTTCACCCTCTGGGCCCAGTACCTGGAGATGATCATCTTCCCCGACCACAAGACCACTCCCCAGCAGCGCTCCCACATCAGCTACACCCTGAAGTTGGTGGTGGAGTCCATGCTGGAACACGCCCGGCCGGGGGACATCCCCCGCTTTTTGGACTGCCTGCTGCGCTACTACGACAACCCCGGGCAGACCGGCCCGGACACCGCCTTCACCCTGCTGGACGCGGCCCGCTACCTGCCCCCAAAGCACTATGGGGAGCAGACCCGCGAAACGCTCATCGCCTTTGCCGCCCATTTTGCCGCCCTGGGGGACCTGCGGCTGGTCACCGCCGCCCTCCAGTTCCTGCGGGAGACCGCCCGGAACATCCCCCGGACCCACCCCCAGATGGGGCGCATCGCGGACATCGCCCAGGCCGTCCAGGGGAGCGAGCTGACCACCATCTTCCTAAAGCACCGGATTCTCCTCCGGGCCGGCCGGCGGGACAGTCAGCTGGAGCAGACCCTCTACCACACGGACATCACCAGCGAGGTGTTCCTGGATAACCTCAAGACCGCCACCCCCTGGGTGGTGAAGGTGGCCGGGGTGGAGCTGCTCCGGGACCAGGTGGACCACGGCCTTCAGGCCCACGTGCTGCACATCGCCACCCACTTCTCCAACCTGGTGAAGGTGTCCGAGCGGGTGGTGGTCCGGCACACCGCCGGCTCCGCCCTGGTGCGCACCCTGGGTTCTCTGCGCCGGGACCAGCGCAACGAGGTGGTGGTGGAGCTGGGCAAGGGGCTGGAGATGGGCCAGTACCAAATCTCCAAATACATCCCCCAGTACCTGGGGGAGGCCGCCCTGTACCTCCACCCCAGCGAGCTGGACGAGCAGGTGCTGTGGCTGCGCTCCCTGCTGGGTTCTCCCAACGACTCCGCCGTGGCCGGGGCGCTGAACACCGTGGGGGTGCTGCTCCAGCACTACCCCGCCTATCAGGCCCGCTTCCCCGAGGAGCCGGCCGCCTACGAGGCCCGCCGGCAGGAGCTGCTGGGCCTGCTGCTCCAGGGGCTGGCCCACTACCGGGAGGCGGTGCGGCAGGAGGCCCTGTTGGTGGTGGGCAAGCTGCTGTTCAGCGCCCCCAAGCTGTCCATGCAGGAGAAGGCCCAGGTGTTCTCCCTGTGCTACCGCAAGCTTCTCTTCCTCATCCAGGAGTCCCCCCGGCAGGACAGCCTGACCTTCTTCTACCGGGCCGCCGCCCTGTCCCACATCAACCGCTTCATCGCCCTGTGGCGGCTGGACCACGGCCCCTTCACCCTGGAGCAGCCCCGGAAAATCGCCTTCTTCCCCGGCACCTTCGACCCCTTCACCCTGTCCCACAAGGGCATCGTCCACGCCATCCGGGACCTGGGGTTCGAGGTCTATCTGGCGGTGGACGAGTTCTCCTGGTCCAAAAAGGCCCAGCCCCACCTCATCCGCCGGCAGATTGTCAATATGTCGGTGGCCGGGGACTTTCACGTCCACCTCTTCCCCGACGACATCCCGGTGAACATCGCCAACCCCGCCGACCTGCGGCGGCTGGCCTCCCTGTTCCCGGAGCAGCGGCTGTACATCGTGGCGGGCAGCGACGTGGTGGCCAACGCCTCCTCCTATCAGGCGCGGCCCCGGCCCTTCTCCATCCACGGGATGAACCACGTCATCTTCCACCGGGCGGGGGAGGCCCCCCTGCCCCGGGAGCTGCCCATCACCGGAGACGTCATCCGCCTCCAACTGCCCCCCCACTTAAAGGACATCAGCTCCTCCCGCATCCGGGAGAATGTGGATTTAAACCGGGACATCTCCAGCTTTATCGACCCGGTCATCCAGGACTTCATCTATCAAAACGGCCTGTACCTCCGGGACAGCCAGAACAAGCCCATGCTGGACTCCGGGGACCTGGACTTTCAGTGGCTGGGGGTCCCCGACCCCATGGCGCTGGACGGCATCACCGCCGGAGCGCCCGAGCGGGAGGCGGTGCGTACCGGCATCGCCCAGCAGGGGGACCGGGTGCTGCTCCTGCGCCACAGCCGCACCCACGCCATGCTGGGCTACGCCGCCTACCGCACTCTGTCCACCTCCCAGCTCTTCTCCGCCCTGGGGGACACGGAGCTGGCCAACCGCGTCCGCCTGCGCGCCTCTGGGCGGACCGTGCTCATCACCGCCCTGTCCGCCAGCGCCGGCCACCACCGGGACTTCCACCAGCTGCTGCTGTGCGAGCTGCTGGCCAAGGCCCTGGAGGAGGGGTGCGTCTACGGGGTGTTCCGCCCCTATGACGCCCGCCTCACCCCCCTGCTGGAGGACGTGCTCATCCGCACGGGCTTCACCGTCCACGAGCCGGCCCTGACCATCTGGGAGGCGGATATGCACGCCCCCACCGTCCTCATCCAGAATTTGGAGACCACCATCCCCGAGCCTCTGAACCGCAACCCCCGGGTGCTCTCCGCCATCCGGCGCAGCCACCAGCGCCTCCAGCTGGCCCTGGCCGGACTGTACCCCGGGTCCCTGCTGCTCACCCTGTCCGCCGACGTCATCCACCAGCGGCTGCTGGAGAAGATTACCTCCTATAACAACGTGCCCGCCGCCCCCACCCATCCCCGGGTGCTGGGGGAGAATATGTGCGTGCCCTATGGCAAGCTCCTCCGGGGCAAGATGGTGCCCAACACCGTGACCAAGACCATCCACACCGACCGGGTCTATTCCCCCGACCTGTCTGAGAGCGTCATGGAGCCCTTCCCCTACTACGCCCCCATTCCCAGCCAAATCCGCACCATCAAGTCCTTTGACCGGCCGGTCATCCTGGTGGACGACCTGATGCACCCCGGCTTCCGCTTCAAGGCCTTGGACCCCATCTTCCGCCGGGAGGGGGTGCCCATCCGGATGGTGCTGGTGGGGGTGCTGTCCGGCTACGGCAAGGACCTGATGAACGCCTGGGAGCGGCCGGTGGACAGCGTGTACTATCTGCCCACCCTGCGGCAGTGGTTTGTGGAGTCCACCCTCTTCCCCTTTATCGGGGGCAACACCGTCCGCCGCTCCGCCCCGCCGGTGCCCGGCCTGCTGCCCGGCATCAACCACATTCTGCCCTACGCCGCCCCTCCCTTCCAGGACGAGTGCGGCCACGCGGCGGTGTTCCGCCTGTCCAAGGCCTGCTTAGAGGGCTCCCTGGACGTGATTCGCGCCTTAGAGCGGGAGTACCGCGTCCTCTACGGCCGGAATCTCACCCTGTCCCGGCTGGCCGAGGCGGTCATCCTCCCCCTGTGCCCGGACAAGGGCACCTGCCTGCACTACGACCCCAACCTGTCCGCCTCAGTCTATCTGGAAAATGACTTAGAGCAGCTGCTGCGGCAAAACGGATAACGCTGCCGCCCAGCCCGAGGCCCCCCGCCTCCGCATCCCCTTGTCCCCGGCGCGGCCGGAGCGGGCCGCGCCGGCCCAATCTCTGAAAAGCAGGTGGTACGTATGTATTATTACTCCTACCGGGGCCACAGCCTGGTCTCCCCTGTCCCCGCCGGGGGCTTCGGCCCTGAAACCCCTCCCCCCGCCGCCGGCCCCATCTTTGCCCTGGTCCCCGGCGGACCTGTCCTGGGCCGGGGCAGCTTCAAGGTGACCCACCCGGGCCAGCTCATCGTCGGCCACACGCTGGAGGCGCTGGACGCCTCCCGGCTGCCGGCGGTGGAGGCCGGCCAGGCGGTGCGGCAGGCCATCGCCCAGGGGCGGCTGACCGCCGTCAACCCCGACCGGGCCGGGTGGGAGACCCTGCTGGATGCCCCCGCCCCGGCGGGGAAGCGGCGGGTGAATATCCTGGCCATCGGCGATGTGGGCTCCACCCTGCTCACCGGGCTGAAGCTGCTGGGGGGGGATGTGATCTCCTCCATCGGCATCTGCGACCTGTCCGAGCAGGCCGCCGCCCGGTGGGAGTTTGAGATGGGGCAGGTCTCTCTGCCCTGGGACTACAGCTCCTTCCCCGAGGTGGAGGTGGTCAGCCCCCAGGCGCTGTTCGACTGCGACGTGTTCGTCTTTGTGGCCTCCAAGGGCATCCCCCCGGTGGGTTCCCAGGTGCGGGACGTGCGGATGTACCAGTTTGAGAACAACGCCAAGATTGTCCGGCACTATGCCCGCCTGGCCCGGGCCGCCAAATTCCAGGGGCTGTGGTGCGCCGTGTCCGACCCGGTGGACCCCCTGGCCAAGACCGCCTATTTAGAGAGCAACCGGGACGAGCAGGGTAACTGGGACGGCCTGGGCCTGCGGCCCGAGCAGGTCCAGGGCTTCGGCCTGGGGGTGATGAACGCCCGGGCGGCCTATTTCGCCAAGCGGGACAGGCGGTTTGCCAGCTTCCTCACCGAGGGGCGCTCCTTCGGTCCCCACGGCACGGGGCTATGCATCGCCAACTCCATCGAGCACTATGACGAGGCCCTCTCCCAGGAGCTGACCCAGCTGACCGTCACCGCCAACCTGAAGATGCGGGAGATGGGCTTTAAGCCCTACGTGGCCCCCGCCCTGTCCTCCGGGGCCCTGTCCCTGCTGCTCACCCTGCGGGGGGAGTGGCACTGCGGCTCTGTGTTCCTGGACGGGGTATATCTGGGGGTCAAAAACCGATTCACCCCCGCCGGGGTGGAGACCGAGCTGCTGCCCCATATCCCGGAGCAGCTATTCGGGCACATCCGGGAAGCGGCGGAACATTTGAAGCAGGTCCTGTAAAGGGACAAGGGAACGTACGTTCCGGACAAGACAGTCGTTCATCACTTCTTTTTTCTCCCGTACCCGGGATATTCCATCGCGCTGGCCACCGCCCCCTCCGCCCGCGTGCTCCACACGCTCCGGGTGATGCCGGCCCAAAGGAGGAAATAGCCCTATGTCCCTGGTCCTCATCCACCCAGCCCCCGACAGCCCGCAGGCGGACGCCCGGCTGTCGGAGGTACTCCGCCACGCCCTGGCCGGGCGGCAGGTGCGCACCCTCCGCCGGGCGGAGGAGCTGGACGGCCTGGTGGGGTGCAAGCTCCTGTTCGCCCTTCCCCTGGGGGAGCTGGGGCTCAACCTGGAATACAGCCGCCTGCTGGCCCGGCTGCGGGCTGAACCCGGCCTGTTGGAGGGCTGCACCGCCGGGCTGCTTGTGGACGGAGCGGGGGAGCTGTACACCAAGTCGGCCGCCACCGAGCTGGCCCTGGCCCTGAATCTGGCCGGGTGCTCCCTCACCGGCCGGCCCTTGGTGGAGGGCACCGGCTCGCTGGCCAACTTCTCTATCCAGGCCCGCACGCTGAACTGCGGCCTGACACAGGCCTACCGCGCCGCCGCCCGGGACCTGGTGGAGCGGCTGGAGCAGGCCCGCTTTCCCCGCCGGGGGCGGCCCCGGCTGCTGGCCCTCCACGCCTCCAGCCACCACACCTCCAACACCATGGCCCTGTGGAGCGGGGTCCGGGCGAGGCTGGAGGGGGAGATGGATATCCGGGAGATTGGCCTGCGCAACGGCACCCTGTCCGACTGTTCCGGCTGCCCCTACACCATGTGCCTGCACTTCGGGGAGCGGGGCGGCTGCTTCTACGGCGGGGTGATGCAGCAGGAGGTCTACCCCGCCGTGCGGGAGGCCGACGGGCTGGTGCTGCTGTGCCCCAACTATAACGACGCCCTGAGCGCCAATCTCACCGCCTTTATCAACCGGCTCACCGCCCTGTTCCGGCAGACCCGGTTTTACGACAAAGCGGTGTTCGCCGTCGTCGTCTCCGGCTACTCCGGGGGGGATATCCTGGCCCGGCAGCTCATCTCCGCGCTGAATATGAACAAATCTTTCTATCTCCCTGCCCGCTTCGCCCTGATTGAGACGGCCAACGACCCGGGGCAGGCCCTGGCCCTGGAGGGCATCCAGGCGCGCCTGGACGGCTTTGCCGGACGTATCCGGGCGGCGCTGCTGGAGCAGGAATATCCGCGCCAGGCGGACATAAGCGGCGGGCCGGGGGACACAGCCGTG
>CASECK010000115.1 GCA_949286295.1 uncultured bacterium
TGCGGGTACTGGGGTAAGCGGCGGGCGGCCCGGGGAAAACTTGCGGGGGGCCGCCGGTTTCAGGCCTTTGATGGTCTTACCCAAGGCGCACAATCTGCTCCACGGGCAGGGAGCAGACGATGGCCTGTGCCTGGCTGCGCAGGCCGTGGGTCTGGTTGACCGCCTCCATGATGGGGTTGCGCAGCTGGGTGGGGACCAGAATGGCCACAATCTCCCGCTCCTCCTGCAGGCCCACGCCGTAGGCCTGCTCCAGCTCCTCCAGGCCGGCCAGGCGGGCCTTGATAACCGTGCCGCCCCGGGCCCCCTGGGCCTTGGCGGTGGTCATAACGGCGTCGGCGCAGCCCCGGTTGCAGGCCACCACAATCAGGCTGTTTTCTGTGCGCTCCATTGGTTGCTCCCCCTTTGGTTTCAATTTTCCAATCTCCGCGTGGTAGGCGGCCAGGTTGGCCGCCAGGCTGTTCAGCCCCGACAGGGGCAGGGAAAAGACAAGTCCGCTGGCGCCGGCCCGCTCCCGCAGGTCGCTGTCCAGCGCCTGGAGCAGGAGCCGGGAGGCCGGGGCGGTAGCCAGGCTGAGCACCACGTCTTTTTCGCTGGAGCCAAGCCCCAGAATGTCCATAATTTCAGAGGTGGCCGTTCCGCGGCCGGCGCACTGGAGGTGGAGCGCCACCTGGTTTTTCCGGTACAGCCGCTCCATGCCGGCCCCCTGGCCCCGCTCCAGGATGGAGACGATGAGATTCATGGCTTCCATTTTCCGTCTCCTTTCCTCAGTCGAAGTAGAGGACTGTGTCCTCCACCTGTTCCATATGGAAGCGCAGGCGGCGCCGGGTCAGATGCAGGCGCACCACGCTGGACAGGCCCATGACCTGGATGGTCACCAGGGGAGTCATGGCCACCATGGCCACGATGCCGAAGGCGTCGGTCATCATGTCGCCCCCCAGGGCCTGGCAGGCCCCCTGGGCAAAGGGGAGCAGGAAGGTGGCCGTCATGGGGCCGCTGGCCACGCCGCCGGAGTCGAAGGCGATGCCGGTGAAGATTCCGGGCACGAAGAAGGTCAGCCCAAGGGCCACGGCGTAGCCGGGGAGCAGCAGGGCCAGGATATTCACCCCGGTGAGCACCCGCACCATGGACAGCCCCACGGACAGGCACACCCCGATGGACAGGGCGTGGCCCATGGAGCGGTGGGAGATGGAGCCGTTGGAGACCTCCTCCACCTGCTTGGTGAGGACGGCCACGGCGGGCTCGGCCTTGACGATGTAGTAGCCGATGAGCATCCCGATGGGGACCAGCAGCCACTTTTCCGGCCCGCCGGCCACCGTGGCGCCGATGAGCTGCCCCGCGGGCATGAAGCCCACGTTGACCCCGCACAGGAAGAGGACCAGCCCCAGGTAGGTGTAGATTAGCCCGGCTCCCACCCGCAGCAGCTCATGGCCCCGGAAGCGGCGGGAAATCAGCTGGAAGACCAGGAACAGCCCGGCGATGGGCAGCAGGGCCACCGCCACCTCCTGGAAGTAGTGGGGGAAGGAGGCGGAGAAGTGCTGGGCGGCCTCGGCGGTGGTGGCCACCTGCGGCAGGGGGGCCAGCCCGGCGGCGGTCTCCTCCGGCCGGTAGAGGATGCCCAGCAGAAGGACGGACAGGATGGGGCCGATGGAGCACAGGGAGACCAGGCCGAAGCTGTCGCTGGCGGAATTTTTGTCGCTGCGGCTGGAGGCGATGCCAAGGCCCAGGGACATGATGAAGGGGACGGTGATGGGGCCGGTGGTGACGCCGCCGGAGTCAAAGGACACGGGGATGAAATTGCCCGGAGCAAAGACCGCCAGGGCAAAGACAATCAGGTAGAACACCAGCAGCAGCCGGCCCAGGGGGATGGCCAGCCGGATGCGCAGGGCGGCGATAACCAGGAAAATGCCCACCCCCACGGCCACCGTGAGCACCAGCACGATATTGGCGATGGAGGGCACCTGCTGGGCCAGCACCTGCAGGTCTGGCTCGGCCATGGTGGACAGCATCCCCAGCAGGAAGTAGGCGGCGATGGGGAACAGAATCCCCCGGCAGCCGCTGAGGACGCCGCCCACCCCCTCGCCCATGGGAATCATGGACATATCCACCCCCAGGGTGAACAGCCCCATTCCCAGCACCAGCAGCACCGCCCCGAACAAAAAGAGCACCAGCGTGCCCGGGTCCAGGGGGGCGATGGTGACGGACAGAAGAAACACGATGGCCGTAATGGGGAGTACCGCGGCCATGGATTCCCGGTTTTTCTCTCTCAGCTGCTTGTTCCAGTGCAAGCTCACCTCTCCTCTCTGATATTAAGATTGTATAAATAAATTATAGTGGAAACCGGGCGTTATGAAAACCGCCTTAACAATATCTTTATATCAGATAAAATTTTTTAACGCCGCCGGCGGGAAGGATATTTACATTTTTTTATTCTTTTGTTATACTACTGGACTGGGGATTTTATGACAGCCCCGTTTTCCATGATATGAAAGTATAAGGAGTGTTCCAAATGAGTCGTATGGTCGGTACTGTTTCCCGCGGCCTCCGGGCCCCTATCATCCGCAGCGGGGATGACCTGGTCGAAATCGTGACCAATTCCGTGCTGGAGGCGGCGGCGGACGCGGACGACGGGTTTTCCATCCGGGACCGGGACGTGGTGGCCGTGACCGAGGCCATCGTGGCCAGGTCCCAAGGCAACTACGCCACTGTGGACAACATTGCCGCCGACGTGCGGGCCAAGCTGGGCGGCGGAACGGTTGGCGTGGTGTTCCCCATCCTCAGCCGCAACCGCTTTGCCATCTGCCTGCGGGGCATTGCCAAGGGTGCGGAGAAGATTGTTCTTCAGCTGTCCTACCCCTCGGACGAGGTGGGCAACCACCTGGTGAGCCTGGACGACCTGGACGGGCACGGGGTGGACCCCTACCGGGACGTGCTCACCCTGGAGCAGTACCGCCAGATGTTCGGCTATGAGAAGCACACCTTTACCGGCGTAGACTATGTGGACTACTACCAGGAGCTGATTCGGGACAGCGGCGCCCAGGTGGAGGTGGTCTTTGCCAACGACCCCCGGGCCATCCTGGGCTATACCAAAGACGTGCTGTGCTGTGACATTCACACCCGGGCGCGCACCAAGCGGCTGCTGAAGGCCGCGGGCGGGCAGCGGGTGCTGGGGCTGGACGACATCATGACCGCCCCCATTGACGGCAGCGGCTATAACGAGAAATACTGCCTGCTGGGCTCCAACAAGTCCACGGAGGACCAGGTGTAGCTCTTCCCCCGGGACTGCCAGGGCATGGTGGAGGAGATTCAGCGGCGGCTGCTGGACAAGACCGGCAAGCACGTGGAGGTCATGGTCTACGGCGACGGCGCCTTCAAGGACCCCGTAGGAAAAATCTGGGAGCTGGCCGACCCCGTGGTCTCCCCCGCCTACACCCCCGGCCTGGAGGGCACCCCCAACGAGCTGAAGCTGAAGTACCTGGCCGACAACGACTTTGCCGACCTGTCCGGCGAGGCCCTGCGGGAGGCCATCAAGGAGCGCATCCACAAGAAGGACGGCGACCTGGTGGGCCAGATGGTGTCCGAGGGCACCACCCCCCGCCGCCTCACCGACCTGATTGGCTCTCTGTGCGACCTGACCTCCGGCTCGGGGGACAAGGGCACTCCCATCGTCTATATCCAGGGCTACTTTGACAACTACACCGCCGAGTGATGAAACAGAGAACGCCCCCGCCGGCTGCCGCCGGCGGGGGCGTTCTCTGTTTTTTGGGGAGAAGCCGGACTCAAGCCGTCTCATGCCTGCCACAGGTTTTCCGGGTAGAGTCCCTGGGCGGTCATCCGGGCGATGGCCTGTACCACCAGGGGCTTGTCCTGCCGGTAGGTGACGCCGTACCAGCGATCGCCGGAGCGCAGCACCTTCACCCGGGCCCTGCCCTCCTCCAGCAGCTGGGTGACCACGCTGGGCAGGAAGTATTCCGCCTTCTCCACTTCTCCGGCCAGGGCCCGGTCCAGGAAGGGGGCGAAGCGGGCCTGGGCCTCGTCCAGGAAGCTCCGGGTGAAGCCCCACAGGTTCATAGACACAATGGTGTCCCCCGGCAGATGGACCCAGGTGCGGCCGCCGTCCTCGGTAAACCGGGCGTCGGGGCCGTCCTGCTCGATGTGGGTGCGCTCTGTGACCCGGAGCAGATAGCCCTCCCGGTCCTCCTGGCACACGCCCCGGGCCACATAGCCGTTCTCTGTGACGGTGTTGCCCAGGCGGTAGCCCACCATGGCGTACTCATAGCAGCCCGCCTGGTCGGGGTGTGTGCTCAGGTAGCGGTAGATGGCCCGAAAGGCCTCGGGGCCATAGTAGTCGTCGGCGTTTATCACGGCAAAGGGCCCGTCAATCAGCGCCCGGGCGGCCAGGACGGCGTGGGCGGTGCCCCAGGGCTTCACCCGTCCGGCGGGGACCTGATAGCCCGGGGGCAGGTCGTCCAGGGCCTGATAGGCGTATTGCACGTTGACGGCCCGGGAGAGGCGCTGGCCGACGGCGGAGCGGAAGGTGTCCTCAATCTCGCGCTTGATGACGAAGATGACCGTTTCAAAGCCCGCCCGGCGGGCGTCGTAGATGGAGTAGTCGGTGATGAGCTGGCCGTGGCCGCCCACCGGGTCCACCTGCTTCAGGCCGCCGTACCGGCTGCCCATGCCGGCGGCCATGACCACAAGGACGGGTTTGTTCATGAAAGATGCCTCCTGATTGTTTGGATATCGGATGGGGAAGGGTCAGCGGCCGTAGCCGTCGGGGTTCATGCTCTGCCACTTCCAGGAGGAGGCGCACATCTCCTCGATGCCGTACTGGGCCTTCCAGCCCAGCAGCTCCAGCGCCCTGGCGGGGTCGGCGTAGCAGGCGGCGATGTCGCCGGGGCGGCGGGGGTCGATGACGTAGGGGAGGGTCCTGCCGCAGGCCTTCTCATAGGCGTGGAGGATGTCCAGCACCGAGTAGCCAATTCCGGTGCCCAGGTTGCACACCAGCAGACCGCAGTGCTCCGCCAGCTTGTTCAGGGCGGCCACATGGCCCCGGGCCAGGTCCACCACATGGATATAGTCCCGCACACCGGTGCCGTCGGGGGTGGGATAGTCGTTGCCGAAAATGTGCAGCTTCTCCAACTTGCCCACCGCCACCTGGGCGATATAGGGGACCAGGTTGTTGGGGATGCCGTTGGGGTCCTCGCCAATCAGGCCGGAGTCGTGGGCGCCGATGGGGTTGAAGTAGCGCAGCACAGCCACGTTCAGGCTGGGGTCGGCGGCGCAGCAGTCGGTGAGCACCCGCTCCAAAAACAGCTTGGTGGTGCCATAGGGGTTGGTGGTCCCGCCGGTGGGAAAGTCCTCCCGGATGGGCACGGTGGCGGGGTCGCCGTACACGGTGGCGGAGGAGGAGAAGACAAAGTTCTTCACCCCGTGCCTGCGCATGGCGTTGAGCAGCGTCAGGGTGTTCACCAGGTTGTTGGTGTAGTACTCCAGGGGCTTGCGCACACTCTCTCCCACAGCCTTCAGCCCGGCGAAGTGGATGACCGCGTCGATGTCCGGGTACTGCCGGAACAGGGCCTCCACCTGCTGGGGGTCGCACAGCTCGGCCTTGACAAAGGGGACCGGCCGGCCGGTGATACGCTCTACCCGGTGCAGGGATTCCTCGCTGGAGTTGACCAGGTTGTCGGCCACCACGATGTCATAGCCGGCCTGAAGGAGTTCCACGCAGGTATGGCTGCCGATATACCCTGCGCCGCCGCTGACGAGAATGGACATAGAGATACCCCTTTTCTTCCCAAAAATCTGAATTGTGGCGCCCGTCCGGGTGGGGACGGCGTTTGCATCATTATAATACATTTTCTCCCCGGGCGCAATGCGAAAAATCCGCCCGCTTTCTCCGTCCGCCCGGCGCGCCCCTTTCGATTGACGCGGCGGTCCGGGGCGGGTATAATAGCCACAGAG
>CASECK010000116.1 GCA_949286295.1 uncultured bacterium
TTGAAAACACGATAGTTGAGCGTTTCTATTCCCACTCTCAAAAATGGCTGTCTACTGCGTAACATTTTGCCATGCCAGCGTGGATATTTAGACGAAAAAAAGCCTTGATTTATGCGGCTTGCAGAGGGCAGAAACAGAGCAGGGAATATCATATACCTCGGAAGCGCAAAAACGCTGTTCTATCATTCCACGCGGCACAGAAAAAGCGGGCAAGAAGTCTTTGACCTCTTACCCGCTTTTCATTGCAACCTGTCTGCCAGCCGTTAAGTTAGTTTGTTTTCAAACCTTCCTTATCGGCGGTTGCCTAATATGGCGCGCCGCCTGGAATACCTCCAGGCGGCGCGTTTTTTACTGCCCGCCGCTCCGGCGGGACAGGTCGGGTCCCACGATAGGCCGGAACTCCGGCTCCGGCTGCATGGGCTGTTTAGCGGCCACGCACCGGTTGATGGGCGTGCCCAGCAGGTGAAATTTCTCCTCATAGTCCGTCATGACGCCCTGCACGCCCCGCCCGTGGAGGTCCCGGGTGACCTCTGACAGGGCGTACCCCGCCTTGGGAAACTGGAACAGAGACCACTCGAACAGGTCGTGGTTGTCTGATTTGAAGTGAATCTCCCCTCCCTCCCGGAGAATTCCGCGGTAGAGCACCAGAAACTGCGGATGGGTCAGGCGGCGGCGGGCGTGCTTGACGCCGGGCCACGGGTCGCAGAAGTTGAGGTAGAGCGTATCCACCTCTCCGGGGGCGAAGTAGTCCCGGAGCTGGGCGGCGTCGCCGTCGATGAAAAAGATGTTGTCCAGCCCCTTCTCCGCGCACCGCTCCATGGCGATGACCATGGCGTCTGGCACCCGCTCCAGGGCGATGTACAGCACATCTGGATTTTGCTGCGCCATCTGGGCGGAGAAGCGGCCCTTTCCGCAACCAATCTCCAGCCAGACCTGCCTGGCGCCGGGTTTCAGCTCCCGCCAGTGCCCCCGCTGCCCGGCCGGGTCGGAGCACAGAAGCCGGGCGCACCGCTCCATACGCAGCGCCAGATTTGGCTTTTTTCGCATTCTCATAGGGAAATCCTCGTTTCACATATTTTTCAAATGCATCATACCATATCTCCCGGAATACTTGCAATCCCTGAAAAAATATATTATACTACCCCTTGGCCCCCTTCCCCGCCGGCGGCTTGGACTGGGGCGCCATTTTGCGTGGGCCGCCCTGACGCCGCCGCCAGCTGGGTGGTTTGGGTGCGCCCGGTCAACTTCCTATCGGGGTGTTGCGCAGTTGGTAGCGCGCCTGCTTTGGGAGCAGGAGGCCCGGGGTTCGAGTCCCCGCACTCCGACCACATCGCTGCGGACGGCATATCGTTCGCAGCGACTTTTTTATCAAAAAGTCACTTCTCACCCATTTTATCGCAGCTCCTTTCCGAATCCAACCCGCTGGCGCTGAGCTACAATTTTGTTTCTGGGTGGTTCCAGGTCCTATCATTCCACTCCGCCTCAAAGGGCGGCTCCCCCTTCGGGATTTTAATACTCGGGGCCGCCTATGCAAAGCCTCTCTGAAGCAAGCTCCAGAGAGGCTTCCTTTGATTTTATGGGGCGCAAGTTCTACGCTTATTTCAGCCCAATTTCACTTCCTTTCTGAGAGCAGCTCCTTGCAGGCGTTCAGGGCGTTGAACAGGCGGGGAATTCCCATATAGGCGCTGGCGTGGACCAGGGCGCACACCACTTCCTCCCTGGTGCTCCCGGTCTTGAGGGCCCCCGCCGTATGACTTTTCACCTGGACCTCCGCCCCGCCCAGGGCGGCCAGGAGCACCACCGTCAGCAGCTCCCTGCTCTTCCGGTCCAGCCCGGCGCGGGTGTGGAAGTCCCCGAAGCAGTGCTCGGTGAGGAAGCGGGGAACCGCCTTATCAAAGGGCTTGGGAAGCCAGGCATAGCGGTCCCTGATTTCATCCCCATACACCGGCGCCTGGAGGGCCAGACCCTTCTCATACCGCTCCCCGTCTTCCACGGTCCCCTGCCCGGGCAGGGGGAGGGAGACGCCGCGGGCGGTGAGCACCTCATTGAGTCCGCCGGTGGCGTTCAGCGTCCGGGGAAAGCCGAGGAAAGGGGCGCACTGGTAGATGGCCTCCCGCAGCTCCACCGGGGTGCAGCCCACGTTCAGGCAGGCGTTCAGGTGGGCCTTCAACTGGGGCAGGGCCTGGATGGCGGTGAGGACGGTGATGGTCACAAGCTCCCGCATCCGGTTATCCAGGCTCCCGGTATAGCACAGTTCCCCAAAAATATACCGCTGGAGAATCTGCATGAACTCCCCGTCTGTTCCGTCCGCTCCGGCGGCGCTCTGGTGAAACAGCTCCTCCACCTTCTCGCGGGTCCGCTCGATTCGATTCATGAACCCCCCTCCTCTCACAATCCCAGGCCGTCCACCCAGGCGGCCACTTCCTCCTGGGAGGCGCCGGGGTCAAAGCGGGCGCCCTCCAGCCATACGGCGCTTCCGGCCAGTCCCGCCAAATGTTCCGCGCTCCCGCCCATGCCGCTGGAGCCGGAGGTGCAGAAGGGGACGATGGTCTTGCCGGTAAAGTCGTAGCTCTCTAAGAAGGTACTGATGATTCGGGGCGCCTCCCCCCACCAGATGGGGTAGCCTAAGAAGATTACATCGTAAGCCTCCAGGTTGTCCACGCCCCCGTCGATGGCGGGGCGGGCGTCGAGGTCGTTTTGCTCCTGGTTGGCCCGGCAGTGGGAAACGTTGTAGTTCAAATCCTCGTCACTGTACGGCTCCGCCGGGATAATTTCATAGACTTCGGCGTTCAGAACCGCCTGCAGGTGCTGGGCAATGCCCTCGGTGTTGCCGGTGGCGGAGAAGTAGGCCACCAGGGTGGAAGGGGTATCTTCCCCGCCGGACTCCTGGGCGGAGCCGGGCGTTTCCTCCGAGGAATCGGGCACCGGTTCCGGTTTAGCCGGCACGGGCGGCGTGCTGCCGGAGGACCCGCTGCCGGGCCGGCTCTCCTGGGAATTGCTGGTGTTTCCGGCGCCGCAGGCCGCCAGGGAGGCGGCCATGGTCAGGGCCAGGAAGAGGGAAAACAATTGTTTCATGGGTCATTCCTCCTTATCCGGGTGCTCTTTGCTCAATCACTTCAGATAGATCTGGAAAAAGTTCTGGATTGCCCTCTTAATATTTTGTATTTCTAATCGAATGGACATAGGCCGCGCCGCCCCTCTCGCGGCTGTGAATGCAACCCTATTTTATGCGCAGGCCCCTTGCTTTTGGGCGGTCACCACCACCTCCCCAACAGCCTCCGGGATGTCCCGGATGATCTCCCCCACGGCGGGGACAGTGATGCGGCTGCCGCCCAGGGGGTTCTTGACGCTCGCCACCGGGGTGGTGAGCGTAGCCTGTACCTGGCTGCGCTCAAAGGCCAGGTCGCAGTCCGCCATCTCGCAGTCGATGAGTTTCAGGCCCTTGCAGTAGCACAGGGGCTGGGTGCCGGTGATGGTACAGTGGTCAAAGGTCACGTTCTCGCAGTACCAGGCCAAATACTCCCCCTTCACCACGCAGTCCCGCACCACCACATTTTTCGCGTGCCAGAAGGCGTCCTTGGTGTCGAAGGAGCAGTGCTCGAACACGGAGTTCTCAATGTACTGGAAGGAGTACTTCCCCTGGAAGGTGACGTTGCGGAACTGTAAATCGGCGCCCCGCATCATGAAATACTCGCTCACTACGGCGCAGTCCTCCATGGTCACCAGGCGGGAGTTCCAGCCAAACTCCGGGGAGAGGATGCCGCAGTTGCGCACCACCACGCCGGCGCACTCCCGCAGGGCCTTGACGCCGTGGAGTTTGGTGTCTTCGATGGTGATGTGGTCCGAGTACCACAGGGCCGCCCGGCACTGGTCTGTCAGCTCGCAGTCCCGGATGGTGAGGCCGTGGTCGTGCCAGAAGGGGTAGCGCAGGTCAAAAAAGGAGTGCTCCACCTGGATACCGGTACACTCCTTGAAGGCGCTCTCCCCGTCGGCGGGGCCGGCAAAGGAACAGTCC
>CASECK010000117.1 GCA_949286295.1 uncultured bacterium
AGGGCGGCGGCGGAGGAGGCGGGCGAGAGCCGCTCTCCCACGTAGATGCCAGACATCACCGCCCCGGCGGTGACCAGCAGGTCGGCCCCGCCGCTGCGGGCGATGGTCATGAGAATCACCCCGGCGGTGCCCACCACCCCGAAGGAGCTGCCAAAGGCCATGCAGAATACCGCCGGAAGCAGAAAGGCCACCGCCACAAAGCTCTGGGGGGTGATGAGGGCGATGCCCGCCCGGACAAAGAAGGCCACGGTGCCCCCCGCCCGCCACAGGGCGGTGAGCAGGCCGATGAGCAGCAGGATGCGCAGCACCCGGAAGGCGGTGTTCAGCCCCCGCAGGGCCATGCGCCCCAGGGCCGGCAGCCGGTACCCCCGGCGCACCCCCACCGCGCAGAAGCACACCAGCCCCGCCGCCAGCGCCCAGGCCAGGGACAGGCCGCGAATCATACACAGGGCCACGCAGGCCAAAAAGAGTCCAAATGACAGCAGCAGTTCCATCTTCTCCCACCCTTCGCCGCCATTGTATCACGAACGGGCGGCGCTGTCACCTGGAGATTTCCCGCCCGGTCCCCGCACAAGGGTTAAAAAAGCCGCGGCCCCCGACCGGCTCGTCCGGACGGGGGCGCGGCGCGCGGCCAGGCCAGCCTATGAATGGTCTTCCGGCCTCTTGCCGGCCGCCTTTTTGTACCACAGGCAGCTCAGGACGGTGGGAATCAGGGCGGCGGCCAGCGCCCCGGCCATCAGCACCACGAAGGTGACCTCCTCGGGGAGCAGGACGGCGCAGGCCACCGCCGCCAGGCCGCACAGGAAAAGCAGCCCGCCCCCCAGCCGGTGGGTCCGGTTCCACACGTCCGGGTCGGAGAGGGTCCAGGGATTGCGGATGCCCAGGAAGAAATTGGGCTTCACCTTGCCCATGATGTTGCCCAGAAACAGAAACAGCAGGCCCACCAGGGCGGAGACCACCCGGCCCATGGACAGGGAACCGGGCCGGAAGCACTCCAGCAGGGCAACCCCCATCATCACGGCGAGGAAGGCCACCAGGACCAGGGCGGTGGCCTCGTAATAGCGCTGGAATCTCTCATAGCTGCGCTTTTTCGGGTCCAGCCGGGGCAGGAACTGGAACAGCAGGGCGAACAGAGGGCCCAGGGCCGCCATGAGCCACAGCTCGTTCTTGCTCCCATACCGGTTAATCTCCCCGTCGAAGCCCCAGTGCATGGGCACCTGGCCGGGCAGGCGGGTGTAGAGGGCCGCCACCAGAAGCAGCGGCAACAGGGCCAGCAGCCACATGGCCGCGATTTTCCACTTGGTTTTCACCTCAGGTATCTCCTTTCAGCCCGGCGATCCAGCCGGTGATTTCATCCAGGACGGACAGATTGAGCTCGTAGTAGATATACTTCCCCCTCCGGCTGTCGGAGATGAGTCCCGCCTGCCGCAGGACGGACAGGTGGTGGGAGATGGTGGCCCCGGTCATCTCAAAGCGGCCTCCAATCTCCCCGGCGGTCTTGGCTCCGTCCCGGAGCAGGCGAAGAATCTCCCTCCGGGTGGGGTCGCTGAGGGCTTTGAAGGTCTCTTGAAAGCCCACGGCGGAGCCCTCCTTTCATTTAGACTTTTATCAAAATATGGGATAGCACGGGCGGTGCGGGTTGTCAAGGGATAATTAGAAGATTATCAAATTGTTCCGCTGGGGCGGCCGGAATGGGACCTCGCGTCTTTCCCCTTTTCTTTCCCGGAGAGATGTGGTATACTGTAGACTGAGATTGTATGGAAAGGTTGGAACAAGCTGTGGACAACATCACCCTCATCGGGATGCCGGGCTCCGGCAAGAGCACGGTCGGCGTGCTGCTGGCCAAGTTTCTGGGCTACGGCTTTCTGGATGTGGACCTGGTCATCCAGCAGCGGGAGAACGCCCTGCTCCAGGATATCTTGGACCGCCGGGGGGTGGAGGCCTTTTTGGACGCGGAGGAGCGGGCGGTGCGCCAGCTGCGCTGCACCCGCCAGGTGATTGCCCCCGGCGGCAGCGCCGTGTGCCGGGAGGGGGCCGCCCTCCATCTGAAGTCTCTGGGGCCGGTGGTCTATCTCCAGGTTCCCCTGGAGGAGCTGAACCGGCGCATCCACAACCTGTCCACCCGGGGCATCGCCATGCAGCCCGGCCAGACCCTGGCCGATGTGATGGCCTTCCGCGCCCCTCTTTACAACAAGTACGCCGACCTGGTCCTGGACTGCCCCGCCGGGCAGTCTCTGGACCGGACCGCCCGGCTGCTGCTGGAGCGGCTGAAGGAGCGGGGCCTTGTCCCCTGAGCCTCCGGCGTCCCACCCCCCGCCCGCTGGGACCCGCGCGGGCCGGCGGAGCGGTGCGCTCCGCGCGACTATGAAAAGGGAGTATTCCATGACATTTCGTGACTTAGGACTAACGCAACCCATCGTGCAGGCCCTGGAGGAGCAGGGCTACGCCAAGCCCTCTCCCATTCAGGAGAAGGCCATCCCCCCCGCCCTGGCCGGGCGGGACGTGCTGGGCTGCGCCCAGACGGGCACCGGCAAGACCTGCGCCTTCGCCGCCCCCATTCTCCAG
The DNA here is from genome assembly GCA_949286295.1 of uncultured bacterium. Taxonomy (GTDB): domain Bacteria; phylum Bacillota; class Clostridia; order Oscillospirales; family Oscillospiraceae; genus Lawsonibacter. Next base: position 2,566 of record CASECK010000117.1, read on the forward strand.
CGCCTGAAGCCCCTGGAGGGCCGCCGGCCCATCCGGGCCCTGATTCTCACCCCCACCCGGGAGCTGGCCATCCAGATTGGCGAGAGCTTTGAGGCCTACGGCCGGCACCTGGCCCTGCGCCACGCGGTCATCTTCGGCGGCGTGGGCCAGAACCCCCAGGTGGAGGCCCTGAAAAAAGGGGTGGACATCCTGGTGGCCACCCCCGGACGGCTCATGGACCTGCACGAGCAGGGGTTTGTCAGCGCCGGCGAGCTGGAGATTTTCGTGCTGGACGAGGCCGACCGGATGCTGGACATGGGCTTTATCCACGACGTGAAGAAAATCCTCAAGTGGCTGCCCAAGCAGAAGCAGACCCTCTTTTTCTCCGCCACCATGCCGCCCGAGATTACCGAGCTGGTCAACTCCCTGCTCCGGGACCCGGTGCGGGTGGCGGTCGACCCGGTGTCCTCCCCGGTGGAGGCCATCCGGCAGAGCGTCTATCCGGTGGACAAGGGGAACAAGAGCAGCCTGCTGGCCTATCTCATGGACGAGCAGCAGGTGAAAAACGCCCTGGTGTTCACCCGCACCAAGCACGGGGCCAACAAGGTGGCCCGGGACCTGACCAAGGCGGGCATCTCCGCGGCCGCCATCCACGGCAACAAGAGCCAGACCGCCCGGCAGCAGGCCCTGTCCGACTTTAAAACCGGCCGCATCCGCGCCCTGGTGGCCACCGACATCGCCGCCCGGGGGCTGGACATTGAGGAGCTGTCCCACGTGTTCAACTATAACCTCCCCGAGGTGCCCGAGACCTATGTCCACCGCATCGGCCGCACCGGCCGGGCCGGGCGGGGCGGGGCGGCCATCGCCTTTTGCGATTTCAGCGAGCAGCCCCTGCTCCGGGACATCGAGAAGCTGATGGGCAAACCGATTCCCCGGGTGGAGGACCACCCCTGGCCCATGCAGGTGTTCCAGGCCCCCAAGCGGGACAAACACGGCCGAATCATCAACGAGGAGGACGCCGAGGCCCGCGCCGCCGCCCGGGAACTGCACCGCCAGCGGGAGCAGGACCGGCAGGCCGCCCTCCAGGCCAGGCAGCAGGCCGGTCAGGTCCGCCAGCAGGCCAGGCAGGAGGCCCTCCTCCTGGCCCGGGAGGAGGGGATGGCCGAAGCCGGCCGGAAGAAGTCCCGCCGCCGGAACAAGAAGGCCGCCGGGCCGGAGGGGGCTGCCAAGCTGCCGGACAGCGGCAGCTTTGAGGACCCCATCCACCGCGCGCCCCCCCGCCGGGGCATCCGGGCGGGCACCCTGATGGACACCGGGGACGCCATGCCCCGCACCGACTTCGACCGCCCGGACCCCC
>CASECK010000118.1 GCA_949286295.1 uncultured bacterium
CCTGTCCATCGGCATCTCCGTGGGCCGCCGGGACTTCGGCACTGCCGGCATGGTGATGTTCCTGCTGGAGATCGGGGAACTGCTGGAGGACTGGACCCGGAAGAAGTCGGTGGCCGACCTGGCGGAGAGCCTGTCCCTCCACGTGAACCGGGTATGGCTGAAAACCGGGGCCGGGGAGGTGCTCACCCCCATCGGCCAGGTAAAGCCCGGCGACCGGGTGCTGGTCCGGGCGGGGGGCGTCATCCCCCTGGACGGCGTGGTGGCGGAGGGGGAGGTCACTGTCAATCAGGCCTCCCTTACCGGCGAGTCCGTCCCCGTGGCCAAGCGGCCCGGCGGCGCGGTGTACGCCGGCACCGTGGTGGAGGAGGGGGAGTGCGTCCTGGAGGTAAAACAGGCCTCCGGCCAGGGCCGGTATGACCAGATCGTGGAGATGATCCAGCGGTCTGAGCAGCTGAAGTCCGCCGCCGAGGCCAAGGCGGCGGGTCTGGCGGACCGGCTGGTGCCCTATACCTTTGCCGGGAGCCTGCTGAGTTTGGCCCTCACCCGGAACGTGACCCGGGCCCTGTCGGTGCTCATGGTGGACTTCTCCTGCGCGTTGAAGCTGGCCATGCCCCTGGCGGTGCTCTCCGCCATGCGGGAGGCGGGGCGGGAGCACATCACCGTCAAGGGCGGCAAGTTCCTGGAAGCGGTGGCCAGGGCGGACACCATCGTCTTTGACAAGACCGGCACTCTCACCCACGCCTGCCCCCGGGTGGCGAAGCTCGTTCCTTTCAACGGCAAAGGTGAGGAGGAGATGCTCCGCCTGGCCGCCTGCCTGGAGGAGCACTTCCCCCACTCCATGGCCAACGCCGTGGTGGAGGAGGCCCGCCGCCGGGGTCTGCACCACGAGGAGCGCCACGCAAAGGTGGAGTATCTGGTGGCCCACGGTATCGCCAGCTCGGTGGACGGGGAGCAGGTGCGCATCGGCAGCGCCCACTTTATCTTCGAGGATGAAAAGGTGACCATCCCGGAGGGGGAGCAGGCCAAGTTCGACGCCCTGCCGGCGGAGTACTCCCAGCTGTATCTGGCCATCGATGGGGTGCTCGCCGCTGTGCTCTGCATCTCCGACCCCCTGCGGGAGGAGGCAAAGGACGTGCTCTCCGCTCTGCGGGACTTGGGGGTTCAGAAGGCCGTCATGCTCACCGGGGACAGCCCCCGCACCGCCGCCGCCATCGCCGGGCAGCTGGGGGTGGACGATTTCCGGGCCGGGGTGCTCCCGGCGGATAAGGCGGACTATGTGGCCGCCCTGCGGCGGGAGGGGCACACCGTCCTCAGGGTGGGGGACGGCATCAACGACTCCCCGGCCCTGTCCGAGGCGGACGCGGGCATCGCCATCAGCGGCGGGGCGGCCATCGCCCGGGAGATTGCCGACATCACCATCGCCGCCGGAAGCCTGTGGGAGCTGGTGCGCCTGCGGCAGCTGGCCGTGGCCCTGATGGGACGCATCCAGAACAACTACCGATTCGTCATCGGATTCAACGGGGCCCTCATCGGGCTGGGCGCGGCGGGCGTGCTTTCCCCCGCCACCTCCGCCATGCTCCACAACCTGTCCACCCTGGGCGTCAGCCTGCGGAGCATGAGCCGGCTGGCCATACAGACGCGGCCCACACAGGACAATAATTTACAGAATAAACAAAAAATACGCCCTGTCACCTGAAGAGCTTGTGCCTTTTGGGTGGTTGCACATAACTAACTCTATGTGCTATAATGAGCCCACGATGCGCAGTGTGAAATGCATGGCAAGTGCAATCGACACTGCGCATCTTTTCTGTGCAATGGTTAGACAGAGCTAACTACATGAAGAAGGAGGAGGTTTTTATTCGGACCTATCGTTCCACCATTGTTCTCTTGGTCCTGCTGGTTCTATTGTCCTGCTGCTCGCTGTTTGTGGGGGGGATTGACCTGACACCGGGCGCGATTCTGGCAGGAAATCTTGAGCAGCTGGAGATTTTCCTTGTCTCCCGGCTGCCCCGCCTGCTGGCCATCTTGTGCACCGGCATTGGCATGAGTGTGGCGGGACTTATCATGCAGCAGCTTTGCAGCAACAAGTTTGTGTCGCCCACCACCGGCGCGACCATCTCTTCGGCGCAGTTTGGCATCCTGCTGGCGCTGCTGTTCATGCCTGCCTCTACCCTGTGGAGCCGCGCCATCTTCGCCTTTGCCACCGCGATTTTGGGCACCTGGGTCTTTGTCTGGTTCATTCAGCGCATCCAATTTAAGGATGTGGTGATGGTCCCTCTGGTGGGCATTATGTTCGGCAATGTCATCGGCGGCGTCACCAACTATCTGGCCTACAAGTATGAGATGACCCAGGCCTTGTCCTCCTGGCTGGTGGGCCACTTCTCCCTGGTGCTGAAGGGCCGGTATGAGATTGTCTGGCTGACGGTCCCCCTGGTGGTGCTGGCCTTTCTGTTCGCCAACCACTTCAACATCGTGGGACTGGGGAAAGATTTCTCCAAGAATTTGGGTGTGCCGTACAACCTGGTCCTCTTTTCCGGACTGACCATCGCCGCTATGATTACCGCCAGCATTGTGGTGGTTGTCGGCTCCATTTCCTACATCGGTCTGATTGTCCCCAATGTGGTGGCCATGTACAAGGGGGATAAGATACGCGGCACGTTAGTGGATACCGCCCTGTTCGGCGCTGCCTTCGTGCTGGTGTGCGACATGATGGGCCGAATGGTAATCGCGCCCTATGAGCTGCCCATCGAGCTGATTGTGGGCATTCTGGGGAGCCTCATATTCATCGGCCTGCTCTTTTACCGGCTTAGACATGGCCGGAAGGCCATCCGCCTGGGCGGCGCCGGGATGGGCGGCTGCTCCGCCATGCCCAATCTGAAGGGAGGTGCGGATTCGTGAACGCTGCCGCGATAGGGTCCAACCGGCGCAAACTTCTGATTTTGGCTGCCCTTGTCCTGCTCTGCGCGGCGGGGTATATGCTGCTGGAAGTGAATTTCTCCAATCCCAAACTGTTTGCCTACGCCATGAAGATACGAACCCCCAAGCTCATTGCCATGCTCATCACCGCCTTTTCCATCGGCGGGGCCTCGCTGGTCTTTCAGTCCATCATCAACAACACCATCGTGACCCCCTGCCTGCTGGGGATGAACTCCCTGTATACCCTCATCCACACGGCGGTGGTGTTCTTTCTGGGGTCTGCCAGCGTGGTGGCCTCCAACGCCAATTTGTCCTTCGCGGTGGATGTGGTGCTCATGGGAATGGCCGCCACGGTGCTCTACAGCTGGATTTTTAAAAAGACCAAGCACAATGTGCTGTATGTGCTGCTGGTGGGCACGGTGCTGACCTCCTTTTTTGGCAGCATCCAGACGACGCTGACCCGGGTGATGGACCCCAACGAGTA
>CASECK010000119.1 GCA_949286295.1 uncultured bacterium
GCCCGCCTTGTTCATCAGGCACACCAGGGTGCCCAGGATGACCAGGAAGATGAGGATGCCCACGTTGTAGCTGTCGGACAGCTGGGCGGCGATGCCCCCGCTGAACACGTGGTTGATGGTCCCCTCGAAGTTGAAGTTGGAATACAGCAGGCCGCCCACCACGATGCCAATGAACAGGGAGGAGTAGACCTCCTTGGTGAGCAGGGCCAGCGCGATGGCGATGACCGGGGGCAGCAGGGACAGGGCGGTGTTGTAAAACCGGCTCCCGGCCTGGGCATAGCCCGTGCCGCCGCAGGTCTCGCAGGGGACGGCCTGCCCCTCCCCGGACAGGACCACACCCAGGGTGGCACAGTCGGGACACTCCACCATTTTGGTGCCCGGCTCGTCCATGGGCGTGGCGGCAAAGGCGGTGGTGGCCATGGCCAGGACAATCATCACCAGGACGAGCGCCCGGACCGGCCAAGCTCTTCTTGTTCTCATGTCTCTTCCCTCCGTATCTGATGTGGGACGCGGCAGCGCCGGCGCAAAACAAAAGCCATGGTGCGCAAAGCGCCCATGGCAAAACCGGATGCCCCCGGCCCGCGCCGGAGACCCTCGGATAGCGCTCCACATCCCGTGACAGTCCGCAAAATCTTCTCCTGCGGCCCAGGACGGCCCCGCCAGGCAGCGGAGACGCCCTTCGGCGGCGCACCCTCTCCCCCGGGACGGCTGCCTGGCCTTGTCCCGCGGTACGCATGAGCGCCGCGCCTCTATCCACTATTCACTTAGAATTGCAAGTATCGTAACACGGCCTTTCAAAAAAGTCAAGGCCGTTTTTCGTTTTTTCCCCGCTCTTCTCCCCCGGCCCGCTCCGGGACGGCCATGAAGAAGGTGAACGTGCCCGTGGCCACCGTCTTGCCCGCCCCGTCGGTGATGGCCACCTGGACCACGGACAGCTTCCGCCCCAGTTTTTTGGGGGTGGCCTCGCAGTACAGGTCCCCATACGCGGGGCGCAGAAACTCCATGCTGCTGGAGGTGGTGACGCAGCTTCCCCCCCTGGAACAGGCGCAGCAGCCCCCCACTGTGTCGGCCAGGGTGGCCATGGCTCCGCCGTGAATCATCCCGTGGGGATTGACCGAGTTGGGACCGGCGTGGAGGACCCCCCGGGCCAGTCCCGGCTCCACATGGGTCAGCTCGATTCCGTTCTCATAGGAAAACTGGTGTGGGGTATTGACCACACTTAAAACCGGATGTCCGCTCTCCTGCATACTATCATACGCTCCTTGCCTGTTATCCACGAGATTTTACCACGCTTTTCCACGCCTGGCAAGCCCTCGGGGCGCACAAGGCCGCCCCCGGCATAGAATGGGGCAGCGGCGCCCGCCATCTTATGGGAAAGAAGGAATTACGCCATGCAACCACAATCAACACCGCCCCTGAACGGGCAGGACATAGACCGCGAGACCTTCCGCCGGGTATGGGAGCGGGTGATGCCCGGCTCCGCCAGCCCTATCGCCGTGGATTCCCCCGGCGGCGGGGAGGACGGGGAGCGCGCGCTGCCAACCTCTTCCGGTCCAGCCCGGGAGGAGGCCGCCGCGGCGCAAACCCGCACCCCCGTCCCCCGCTGTCCTTCAGAGGAGCAGCGCCCCCCAGTCCCCAGCTGCGGCCCAGAGGAGCAGCCGCCCTTTGTCCCCAGCTGCGGCCCAGAGCCGTCCCTGTCCTATGTGCCAAGCTGCGGCCCCTGCCGCCCCTGCGGCGCTTCCCGCACCGGGCAGCCGCCCGCGCCGCCGGCGGAGGACTCCGGGGCCGGCCTGCGCCTTCTGGAGGAGCTGCTGGATACCGT
>CASECK010000120.1 GCA_949286295.1 uncultured bacterium
GTGGGCCAGCAGGTGAAGGCCGGCGACGTGCTCATCGTGCTGGAGGCCATGAAGATGGAGATTGAGGTCTCCGCCCCTGTGGACGGCACCGTGAAGGCCATCGCCGCCAACCTGGGCGCCACGGTCAACACCGATGACCTGCTGGTCACCCTCGGCTGACATCCCCTGGGTTGACAAGAGAACTGACAGCCCCCCGGCTCTTGGCCGGGGGGCTGTTTTTGTCCTTGAAAAGCCCTGGCTTTCATGCTACAATAAAGCGAAAAAGCTGGCCTGATACCGCTGGATAAGGAGGCGCCGCTATGAAGGGAATCGTTCTGGCCGCCGGGAAGGGCACCCGCCTGTACCCCATGACCAAGCCTGTGTGCAAGCCGCTGCTGCCGGTCTATGATAAACCGCTGATTTACTACCCCATCGCCATTCTGATGCAGGCCGGAATCTCTGAGATTCTCATCATCGTCCCGCCTGGGGAGACGGATACCTTCCGCGCCCTGCTGGGGGATGGGAGCCAGTACGGCCTGCGCATCGCCTTTGCCGAACAGCCTGTGGCCCGGGGCATCGCCGACGCGCTGCTCATTGGCCAGCGGTTTGTCGGGGGGGAGCGGGTATGCCTGGTGCTGGGGGACAACATCTTCTATGCCCCAACCCTGGGTGCCACCCTGAAGCGGGCCGCCGCCAACGACCGGGGGGCCACGGTGTTCGGTTACTGGGTGGAGGACCCCCGCCCCTTCGGCGTGGTGGAGTTTGACAAGGACGGGCGGGCCATCTCCATCGAGGAGAAGCCCCGCTACCCCAAGAGCAACTATATCATCCCCGGCCTGTATTTCTATGACCACCAGGTCATGGAGATTGCCCGCAACCTGCGGCCCTCCGCCCGGGGGGAGCTGGAGATTACCGACGTCAATCTGGAGTATCTGCACCGGGGCCAGCTTCAGGTGATCCCGCTGGAGAAAAACTTCACCTGGCTGGACGCGGGCACCGCCGACAGCCTGCTGGAGGCGGGGCAGACCATTCGCCATATCCAGGACACCACCGGGCGCTATGTGGGCTGCCTGGAGGAACTGGGCCTCTACGAGGGGTGGGTCACCGAGGAGCAGGTCCACGCCATCGGGCGGGAGCTGTCCATGACGCTGTACGGAAAGTATCTGCAGTGCCTGTGAAGGCGGGGAGAACAGCCTCGGAGCAGAGGGAAGAGGGAGAAATTTGCGGAATAAACGGCGCTTGCTTCAGCCCTTCCGGGGGGACCCGGAGGGCTGTTGAGTTGATGCGCGGCCTGTCCGCCCCAAGGGGCTGCTGGATTTGGGCGGAGGGCACGGAACGTTCTGTAAGGGAGGAGCGCGGCTGTGAAACGAATCCTGATGCTGGCCACCGGCGGGACCATCGCCTCCAAGGAGAGCGGACACGGCCTCAGCCCCGCCATCACCTGGCAGGAGATTCTGAGCTATGTCCCCGCGGTGCGGGAGCTGTGCCAGGTGGATGCGGTGCAGCTGATGAACCTGGACAGCACCAACATCACGCCGGGGCACTGGCTGGAGATGGCCCGGGCCATCCGCCGCGCTTATGACGGCTACGACGGCTTTGTCATCACCCACGGCACCGATACCATGGCCTACACCGCCGCCGCCTTGTCCTATCTCATCCAGAACTCCCCCAAGCCCATTGTGGTCACCGGGTCCCAGAAGTCAATCTGCCTGTATGATACCGACGCCCGGATGAACCTGTATAACAGCTTTCTCTATGCCTCCGACGGGGATTCCCATGATGTGAGCCTCGTCTTTGACGGCCAGGCTATTCTGGGCACCCGGGCCAGGAAAGAGCGCACCAAGAGCTTCAACGCCTTTTCCAGCGTGGACTACCCAGCGGCCGCCGTCATCCGGGACGGGCGGCTGATTCGCTACCTGGCCCCCCGGACCTACCCGGCCGGGGCCCGGCCCGATTTCTACGACCGGCTGGAGGAGCGGGTGCTGCTGCTCACCCTCATCCCCGGCATGGGGCCGGAGGGGCTGCGGCTGCTCCGGGACCGGTACCGGGCCCTGATTCTCCAGGGCTTCGGCGTGGGTGGGCTGCCCGGAGGGGGAGAGGGTCCCCTGGCCCAGGAACTCGGGGCCTGGCTGGCGCAGGGAAAGAGTATTGTGATGATGACCCAGGTGCCTTACGAGGGCAGCGATATGGCGGTATACCAGGTGGGCCAGCAGGTAAAGGAGAAATACCGGCTGATAGAGGCCTACAACATGACCCTGGAGGCGGCCACCGCCAAGCTCATGTGGGCCCTGGGCCAGGGCGGGGATACAGAGGAGATAGGCCGGCTTTTCTGCCGCCCGGTGAATATGGATATGATTCGGTAACAGGGGAAAGAGCAGTCGCTTTACAGTCCTTATCTGACCAGGAAGGGAGAGGTGCCCCGTGAAACTGCTGCGCCGGCTTTGGGCGTGGGCGCTGGTGCTGGTGATATTCTGCGCCCTGCTGCCCCCGCCCGCCCGGGCGGAGGGGGCGGAATACACCACGGCCACGGTGCTGTTCACCCACGACCTGCACGCCCGCTTCCTGCCCCAAGAGATGGGGGAGGGGAGGCAGCGCGGTGGCTACGCCCGGCTGAAAACCGCCATCCAGCGGCAGCGCGCGGCCCATCCGGACGCGCTGTTGCTGGACGGCGGGGACTTTTCCGTGGGCTCGCTGATACAGACCTTATACACCACTCAGGCCGCGGAGCTGCGCACCATGGGCGCGCTGGGGTACGACGCGGTCACCGCCGGCAACCATGAGTTTGACCAGGAGGGGAGCGGTTTTGCCGCCATGCTCCAGGCCGCGGTGGACAGCGGCGAGCGCCTGCCCGCGCTGCTGATGAGCAACTACGCGCCCGCGCCAGACACCCCCGGCAGGCTGGACATCCAGCGGGCCATGGCCCGCTACGGGGTCGAGGACAGTATGCTGCTGGAGCGGGGCGGGGTCACCTATGGGATTTTCGGCCTGATGGGAGAGGACGCCCACGACTGCGCCCCCACCTCCGGCTTTGCGCTGGAGGACCGCCTGGAGAGCGCCCGGCGCTGTGTGGAGGCGCTGAGGGCCGGCGGAGCCCAGTTTATCATCTGCCTGTCCCACGGGGGCACCGGCCCGGACAGCGGCAAGTCGGAGGATGAGTGGCTGGCCCGGGAGGTGGAGGGCATCGACCTGATTGTCTCAGGCCACACCCACACCACGTTGACGCAGCCTATTTCAGTAAACGGGACCTACATCGTCTCCGCCGGGGCCTATTGCCAATACCTGGGCTCCATCACCCTTCGCTGGGGGGCGGACGGAGAGCGGGAGATAGTGGATTACCAGCTCATCCCCATTGACGAGACCCTCCCCGGCGACCGGGATATGGAGCTGCTGGTGGAGGACTGGAAGCGGCAGGTGGACGGCGCTTACCTGTCCCGGTACGGCCTGGGGTACGACCAGGTTCTGACCACCGTGGGCTTTGACCTGCCCATGCCGGAGAGCGGCGTCCAGCAGGGGAACAGCCTGGGCGAGCTGGCGGCCGATTCCTACCTGTGGGCGGCGGAGCATCTGGCGGCGGAGGCGCCCGGCAGCCCCACCGTGGCGGTCACCGCCGCCGGGGTGCTGCGGGCCCCGCTGTACGCCGGCGAGGTTACCACCTCCATGGCTTTCGACGTGCTGTCCATGGGGGTGGGGGAGGATGGGACCTCCGGATACCCCCTGGTGGCCTGCTACCTCACCGGCCGGGAGCTGAAGGCGGTGGCCGAGGTGGACGCCTCCGTCACCCCCATCATGCCGGCCGCCCAGCTGTATGTGGCGGGGATGGAGTACCGCTTCAACCCCTGCCGGATATTCTTCAACCGGGTGACCGGGGCCAGGCTATCAGGGCGCGGCGGCGGAACCGCTGCGGGTTCCGGTGCGGACTGGGCTGCCGGTGAGATTGCGGATGAGCAGCTCTACCGGGTGGTCACGGGGATGTACTGCGCCCAGATGCTGGGGACGGTGAAGGACAAGTCCTTGGGCCTGCTGTCCATTGTGCCGAAGGACGCCCAGGGGGAACCGGTGAGCGATTTTTCCCTCCACATTCTCCGGGATGAGGCCGGCGGGGAGATTAAGGAGTGGTACGCCCTGGCCCGCTATCTGGAGTCCTTTGGGGAGGCGGGGGTGCCCGCCGGTTATGCCCAGCCGGACGGGCGCAAGGAGGTCATCCGAAGCTGGAACCCGGTCGAGCTGCTGAAAAGCCCCAACTGGCTCACTCTGGCTGCTGCCGCTGTCCTGGCAGCGGCCGCCGTGCTGGCGGTGTTCCTGGTGCGGCGGGGAGTTGCCTGGATGAAGCGCAGGCGCTATGGGGGCGGCTATGGCCGCCGCCGGTCCGGCCGGTAGGAGATAGCAGGGGATCTGCGCGGCCCAGCGCCGCTTTGAAGATAGAGCATGGACGGAACGAGGCGCCGGGAAGGAGCAAGGCCGGCGGCATCAAGCCAGTAAGGAGGAGCAGTGTTTGAAGAAGTATGAGATTGTGAACAAAAAGACGCTGACCCCCGAGATTAGCCAAATCTCGGTGTACGCGCCCCTGGTGGCGGAGAAGGCGAAGGCGGGTCAGTTCATCATCCTGCGGGTGGATGGGGAAGGAGAGCGGATTCCCCTGACCATCTCCAGCGCGGAGGACGGCCTGGTCACCGTGGTATTCCAGAAAATCGGCGCCACCACCCTGGAGCTGGACAAGCTGGAGGAGGGAGCGTGCCTGCACGATTTTGTGGGCCCCCTGGGGGAGCCGACCCATGTGGAGAACCTGGGGAGGGTGGCCGTGCTGGGCGGCGGCCTGGGCTGCGCCATCGCGCTGCCGGTGGCCAGGGCCCTTCACGCCGCGGGCAACCGGGTGGACCTAATCGGCGGTTTTAAAAGCCGGGACATCGTGATTTTAGAGCGGGAGATGTCCCAGGCCTGCACGGACCTGCATATCTGTACCGACGACGGAAGCTATGGGTACCACGGCTTTGTCACCGGCAAGCTGAAGGAGCTGATTGACGGCGGCGTCAAGTTTGACCATGTGTTTGCCATCGGTCCGCTGCTGATGATGAAGTTTGCCTGCAAGCTGACGGAGCAATACGGGATTCCCACCACCGTCAGCATGAACCCCATTATGATTGACGGCACCGGGATGTGCGGTTGCTGCCGGCTCACCGTGGGCGGCCAGGTGAAGTTTGCCTGTGTGGACGGCCCCGACTTTGACGGCCACCAGGTGGACTTTGACGAGGTCATCGCCCGCAACGCCACCTATCAGGACTTTGAGGCCCGGGCCAGGGAGCGGCACCAGTGCCGCCTGGGAGGAGGTGCCATGCATGGCTAATATGCAGATGGAAAAGACCCCCATGCCCGAGCAGGAGGCCGGCGTCCGCAGCGGAAACTTTGAGGAGGTGGCGCTGGGGTACACCCTGGAGCAGGCCCGGAACGAGGCCCTGCGCTGCCTGAACTGTAAGCACAGGCCCTGTGTGTCCGGCTGTCCCGTGGGCGTGCCCATCCCCGAGTTTGTGGGCAAGGTGGCCCAGGGGGACCTGGCCGGGGCCTATCAGCTGCTGTCCGGCGCCAACGCCCTGCCCGCCATCTCCGGCCGGGTCTGTCCCCAGGAGACCCAGTGCGAGGGCAAGTGTGTCCGCGGTATCAAGGGGGAAGCGGT
>CASECK010000121.1 GCA_949286295.1 uncultured bacterium
CCCAATGTGATTATCACCGCCTACCCGGTGCGGGGGCTGGACATCAACTCCTCCTACGCCATCTACAACATCCTCAACCAGCAGAAACAGGCGGGAGTGGGCGTCCTCTTCGTGGGAGAGGACCTGGACGTGATGCTGGCCCTGTGCGACAAGATTATGGTGCTGTGTCACGGCCGGCTTATGGGTGTGGTCCACGCCCACAAGACTACCAAGGAGGAGCTGGGACTGATGATGACCGGGGCGTTGAATCTGACGCACAAGTATGAGGACAAGCCCGCCGGCATCGCCCGGGACAGCAACATCGCCCCGGAGCCCGGGGAGAAGGAGGGGTGAGGATGGCTGTACATATCGTCAAGCGGGACGGCTGTCCGCTCTGGAAGACGCTGCTGTTCTACCTGGCGGCGGTGCTGGCCGCGCTGGCGGCGGGGGGCGTGCTGCTGCTGGCCATGGGGGTGGACCCGGTGGCCTATTACGGCAGAATGTTCACCATGGGCATGGTGGGCAACAAGATTGCCTACCGGGCCTTTGAGAATTACCTGAAGGTATTCGTCCCCCTGGCGCTGACGGCGGTGGGCCTGTCCCTGGCCTTCCGGATGCGCTTTTGGAACATCGGGGGAGAGGGGCAGTTCATCCTGGGCGCCGTGGCCGCCGCCGCCGTGGCCTTCAAGGCCGGCCCCCTGCTGCCCCAGCCGGCCACCCTGGCGCTGATGTGCCTGGCCGCCATGCTGGCCGCCGGGCTGTACGGGGCGCTGACCGCCGCGCTGAAGGTGCGCTTTGGCACCAACGAGACCCTGATGACCCTGATGCTCAACTATGTGGCCCTGTATTTTCTGACCTTTCTGGCCGAGACCAAGGCCAGCTGGAACTTCTTTCTGGACCCCGCCTCCGCCCGGCCTATTTTCACCAAGTTCTCCGGCCTGGCGCGGTTTCCCAGCCTGACCATCGGAAAGTTCGGGCTGAACGTCTGCGTGCTGCTCACCTTCGCGGTGGGGGTCCTGGTGTTCCTTTACCTGAAGCGCACCAAGCACGGCTATGAGATTGCCGTGGTGGGAGACAGCCCCGGCACCGCCCGGTACGCGGGGATGAAGGTGGGACGCATCGTGCTGCGCACCGTGTTCCTGTCGGCCTGCCTGGTGGGGCTGGCCGCCGCCTTCAAGGTGGGCACCGCCGGCATCCTGTCCGCCGCCATCACCGACGACGTGGGCTGGACGGGAATCATCGTGGCCTGGCTGGCCAAGATGAGCACGGCGGGCATCTTCCTGGTCTCCGCCCTAATCAGTATGCTCCAGTACGGTTCCACCGCGGCGGCGGCCACCTTCGCCCAGGTGGACTCCAGCTTTGCCGATATGCTCCAGGGCATCATCCTGTTTCTGGTGCTGGCGGCGGACTTTTTCACCCGGTTCCGGGTGGTGCGCACGGTGAAAGGAGGCGCGGCCCATGGAAATGGATAAGCTGGCCATTGTCACCACCTTTGTCCACAACATTGTGGTGTACAACATCCCCCTGCTCTACGGCACCACCGGAGAGATTCTGGTGGAGAAGTCGGGCAGCCTGAACCTGGGCGTGGAGGGCATTATGGCCGTGGGGGCCATCTTTGGATATCTGGCCGGCTGCTACGCCAACAGCCTGGGGGTGGGCATCCTGACCGCCTTTCTCCTGGGGGCCCTGTGCGGGCTGCTGTTCGCGGTGCTCACCGTCTCTCTCCAGGCCAACCAGAATATCACCGGCCTGACCCTGACCACCTTCGGCCTAGGGGTCTACTTCTTCGTGGGCAACGGCGTGCGGGCGTCGGGCTGGCCGGCGATGAACGACTACGCCAACATCCAGGAGGGATTCTCCGACGTGGCCATCCCCGGGCTGTCCCAGCTGCCGGTGGTGGGCCGGGGACTGTTCGAGCACAATGTGCTGGTCTATCTGGGCGTGGTCATCGCCGCCGCCATGTGGTGGTATCTCAACCGTACCGCCCCCGGCCTGCGCCTGCGGGCGGTGGGGGAGAATCCCGCCGCCGCCGACTCGGTGGGCATCAACCTGAAGCGGTATCAGTACCTGCACATCTGCCTGGGCTGCGGGGTCATGGGCATCGGCGGGTATTATATGGCCCTGAATATGTCCGGCTCCTTTAACAGCAGCTGCTGGATCAACGGCTACGGCTGGATTGCGGTGGCGCTGGTCATCTTCGCCAACTGGAATCCGGCTCTGGCCATTCTGGGCACCTTTGTGTTCGGGTTTTTCAACACCCTGCGGGTGTCCGGCTCCAGCCTGGCCGCCGCCTTCCCGGAGACTCTGGGCTGGCTTGCGGCGGTGCCCACCCAGCTGTATCAGGCCCTGCCCTTCCTGATTACCGCCGGGGTGCTGGTGGCCACCTCGGTGCGCAAGCGGGAGGGGTCCGGCCAGCCCGCCGCCCTGGGACTGAACTACTTCCGGGAGGAGCGCTGAGCGCCGCCGGAATCGGAACGAAAAAAGCCTGTGGGATTTTGCAATCCCACAGGCTTTTTTAATGCTCCAGAGAGGGAGGGGTCATCCGGCGGAGGAGCTGCCGCTGCCGGCGGCCTGCTCCGGCTGGTCCATGGCGTCGCTGAGGACGGCGTACAAGGCGCTGCTCAGCTGCTGGGACTTCTCCCAGAAGGCGGCCGGATCAATCTGCTCATAGGCCTCCAGGGTCTCCACCCCGTATTCCTCCAGCCATTGCAGGCTCTTTTCATGCATCCGGTCGGCCACCAGCTGGTCCCGGTAGTCGGCGGGGTCCAGCGGCAGGCGCAGGATGATATGATAGCCGTAGTCGCTCTCCACGATGGGGCTGATCTCCCCGTCCTTCAGGGCCAGAGCCGCGTTCTCAAATTCCGGGACCATCTGGCCCTTATAGGCGGTGTAGCCGTCGGGGTTGGTGGCCAGGCCGGTGTCCTCGCTGAACTGGTTCATCAGGGTGTCGAACTCGGCCACCGGGTCCTGGGCCGCCTGGAGCTGGGAGAGCAGCTGCTCAGCCTGGGTCTGTTTCTCCTGGATGGCCGATTCTTCCAGACTCTCCCCCGTGGCGGGGTCGATGGTCAACAGCAGGATGTGCTTGGCCCGGTAGACTCCCAGCTCATCCTGGGCGTAGGAGAGCACCTCGGCGTCGGTGGGGTAGTTGCCGCTGTCCGGACCAAAGTACAGGGTTTGAAGCTGAATATGCAGGTCCGCACGCTGGTTGAGCTGGCGGTACAGCTCCGGGGTGGTCATACTGTGCCAGAGGTAGTACTCCGCGTTCTGCTCGCCGCCCAGCACATCCGTCAGCTCGCTCCACATCCCGTCCAACTGATCCAGGGTCTCCTGGGAGACGGTCAGGCCCTCCTCCTGGGCCTTGAGGGGGAGCAGGGCATAGAACGCGGCGGTCTCCAGGGCGCTGTCCTTCAGCTGGGAGGAGAAGGTGCCCCCCTCCATCTCCGCGTCCCAGGGCAGCTGGCTCTGAGCGCCCAGCTGGGACAGGTAGAGCTGCGCGCCGTAGTTGAGCCAGTACAGCAGTTGTCCGGCGGTGATGGTCTGGCCGCCCACCGTGGCCACCGGGGTGTCGCCGGCCAGGCCGGCGGTGGCCAGGAAGGGGTCGGTGATTCCGGTCAGGTCCATGGCCGGGGCCTGCTGCCCGGAGGAGGAGGCGTCAGAGCCGTCCGCCCCGCTGCCGGAGCTGCTGCCGGAGCCGGAGCCGCTGCCGCCGCAGGCGGCCAGGGACAGGGAGAGGGCCAGCGCCAGGGCAAAAGCCCCCAGTCGTTTCATATGTTTCATGCGGTTGTTCCTTTCCGTTTCAGGTTCAGCGCGGGGCCGCCGGGGCGGTCCGCCTGCTGTCTATGATAACACAGTCTACTCCCCGGGGCAAGCCCGCTCAGTCTCCTTCAGGACCCGCTCATAGGCCTGTACCAGATTGCGGGCGCAGCGCAGGGGGTCCTCGCCCTGGTCCAGGCGCAGGGAGAAGCGGGGGGTGTCCCCCGGCATGAGGACCAGCCGCTTGCGGTACTTCTCCTGGGCGCACAGGGCGGAAAAAGGCTCCAGATGAAACTCCTCCAGGGTGAACACCAACTTGCCGCCCTTCTG
>CASECK010000122.1 GCA_949286295.1 uncultured bacterium
GTCGGTGATGGCCCGGGCGAAGGACTCCGCCTGCTCCTCCGGGAGGGAGTGGATATGGAAGGCCAGCCGCTGGGCCGACTTGATGCCGATGCCGGGCAGCCGGGCGCAATGCTCCACTAAGTTTTCCAGGGCGGGGGGAAAGTATTCCATGGGAACCTCCGAAGTGAGATGAAAATGGGGGGCGGGGGGCTATTGCCCCGCTTGCTGTGTCACGGTGTCAATTCCGCCGCGCGCAGGGCGGCGATGGCGGCGGCGGGGTCGTCCGCGCCGTAGACGGCGGAGCCGGCCACCAGCACGTTGGCCCCCGCCTGCACCGCCAGGGGGGCGGTCTTGGCGGTGATGCCCCCGTCCACCTCCAACAGACAGGCGGGGTTATAGCGCTCGATGAGGGCGCGGACCTGCCGGATGGTATCCAGCTGCTCGGGCAAAAAGGCCTGGCCGCCAAAGCCGGGTTCCACCGTCATGACCAGCACCATGTCCAGCTGCTGGAGGTAGGGCAGCACGGCCTGGGCCTTGGTGATGGGCCGCAGGGCCACCGCCTTCTTCACCCCGTGCCGCTCCATCAGTTCCAGCGCCTGGGCGATGCCGGTGGGGTGGTCGGCCTCCAGGTGGACGGACAGCAGGCTGGCGCCCGCCTTGGCAAAGGCTTCGATGTACCGCGCGGGCTTTTCAATCATCAGGTGGACGTCCAGGGGCAGGCCGGTGCACTTGCGCAGAGAGTTCACCACCGGGACGCCGATGGAGAGGTTGGGCACGAAGGCGCCGTCCATGACGTCCACGTGGAGATAATCGGCGCAGGACACCCGCCGGACGTCCCGCTCCAGGTTGGCAAAGTCGGCGGACAGGATGGAGGGAGCGATTTTTATCATAGCGCATACCTTCCTTTCGTGGCGGTGGGGGACAGGCGCGGTCCGGCCTGCCGGCGCATAGGATGCAGCAGCGGAGAGGGGGCGGCGTGGCGCCGCCCCGGGCGTCCGGACGGGCGGGACCGCTCCTGGCCGGGCCCACGGCCCAACCCCGTCCCGTTTTGCCGGCCGTCCGCCGCTTTTCAGATAGCCGCCCGCTGGGGGAGACCCCCGGCGGGCGGCGGCGCGACAGGGGAAAATCAGGTGTAGAAGTCGTTGGTGTCCGTCTCGGCGGCGTCATACCCCTCCTGGCGCAGGGCCTGAAGAATCTGGGCCTTGTGCTCGTGGCCGAAGGCCTCTAGGGTGACCCGGAGCTCCACGCCGGACTGGCGGTTGATGTTGACAAACTGATTGTGTTCCAGCTTGATGATGTTGCCGCTGTTGCCGGCCAGCACCTGGGCCACCCGGAGCAGCTCTCCTGGCCGGTCGGGCAGCTGGACGGCGAAGGTGAAGATGCGCCCCCGGCAGATGAGCCCGTGCTGGACCAGAGAGGACATGGTGATCACGTCCATATTTCCGCCCGACAGGACGGAGACAATGTTTTTCCCCTTGCAGTCCAGGTGCCGCAGGGCGGCCACCGTGAGCAGGCCGGCGTTCTCCACCACCATCTTGTGCCGCTCCATCACGTCCAGAAAAGCTTCCACCAGTTCGCTGTCCTCGATGGTGACGATTCGGTCCACATTTTTCTGAATGTAGGGGAACACCAGGTCCCCCGGGGTCTTGACGGCCACGCCGTCGGCGATGGTGGTGGCGGTGGGGAGGGTGACCACGTGGCCGGCCTTCAGGCTGGCGGCCATGGAGGCCGCGCCGGTGGGCTCCACCCCCACAATCTCCACCTGGGGGTTGAGCAGCTTGGCCAGGGTGGACACGCCGGTGGCCAGGCCGCCGCCGCCGATGGGGATGAGAATCAGGTCCACGTCGGGCAGGTCCTGAAATATTTCATAGGCGATGGTGCCCTGGCCGGTGGCCAGGGTCAGGTCGTTGAAGGGGTGGACATAGGTCAGCCCCTCCTCCTCGGACAGGCGGGCGGCCAGGGCGGCGGCGTCGTCAAAGACCTCGCCGTGGAGGATGACCTTCGCGCCGTAGTCCTTGGTGTTGTTCACCTTCACCAGCGGCGTGGTGGTAGGCATCACAATGGTGGCGGACACACCGGCGGCCCGGGCGGCGTAGGCCACGCCCTGGGCGTGGTTGCCGGCGGAGGCGGTGACCAGCCCCCGCTGCTTCTCCTCCTGGGTGAGGGTGCTGATTTTATAGTAGGCCCCCCGTATCTTATAGGCCCCGGTGACCTGCATATTCTCAGGCTTGAGATACACATTGTTGCCGCAGGCCTTGGACAGGTAGGGAGAGTGGATGAGGGGAGTGGGCCGCAGCACACCTTGAAGGACGCTGCGGGCCTGGCGGAAGGCTTCCAGGGTAAGCATACAAAACGCGCTCCTTTTTCAACAGCTCAATACTATGTCCCATGATACTGGAACCGCCGCAAGAAGTCAATAAAAATGGTCCCGAAACGGGGAAAAAGAGGGGCGGGGCCGGGGCAGGTGAGACAAAATTTCCAAAAACCGGGGCGGGAGGTTCTGTGGGGAAAGCCCATTGACATTAAAATTTGATTCCACTATAATAAGGAGCTGTCCGAAAAAAGAGAGAGTTTTTCTGTCACAAAGGAGGCAATTTGAGTGGGAGGACCCGCAAGAGAGAACAAAATGGGTGTTATGCCTGTCAACAAGCTGCTGGTGAATATGGCGGTGCCCATCGTCATATCCATGCTGGTGCAGGCCTTTTATAATGTGGTGGACAGCGTGTTTGTCGCCCAGCTCAGCGAGGACGCGCTCAACGCCGTCTCCCTGGCGTTCCCGGTGCAGAATCTGATGATTGCCGTGTCGGTGGGCACCGGCGTGGGCATCAACGCCCTGCTGTCCCGCTCCCTGGGGCAGAAGGACCAGAAGCGGGCCGACCTGACGGCGATGAACGGCCTGTTTCTGGCCATGGCCAGCTGCCTGGTGTTCACCGTTCTGGGCTGGACCTGCTCCCGGCTGTTTTACACGGTGCAGACCGATATCCCGGGCATTGTGGAGTACGGCACCGACTACCTGAGCATTGTGTGCGGCGTCAGCGGCGGCGTGTTTTTGTCCATCACCTGTGAGCGGCTGCTCCAGGCCACCGGGCGGACCTTCTACACCATGATTACCCAGGCCACCGGAGCCATCATCAACATTGTGCTGGACCCCATCCTGATTTTCGGGCTGTTCGGCTTCCCCAGGCTGGAGGTGGCCGGCGCCGCCATCGCCACTGTCATCGGGCAGATTGCCGGCGGCGTGCTGGCCCTGATTTTCAACCTGACCCTGAACCCGGACATCCACCTGTCCTGGAGCAATTTCCTCCCCCGGCGGAGAATCGTGGCCGGGATATACAGCGTTGGCCTGCCCTCCATCGCCATGCAGTCCATCGGCTCGGTGATGGTGTTTGGCATGAACCAGATTCTCATCGCCTTTACCGCCACCGCCACCGCGGTGTTCGGGGTGTACTTCAAGCTGCAGTCCTTTATCTTCATGCCGGTGTTCGGCCTGAACAACGGCATGGTGCCCATTGTGGCCTATAACTACGGGGCCAGGAAGCCGGAGCGAATCATCCAGACCATCCGGCTGAGCATCACCTACGCCGTGGGCATCATGGCCGTGGGGCTGTTGCTGTTCCAGCTGATTCCCGAGGTGTTCCTGGGCCTGTTCCAGGCCGAGGGGGAGAGCGGTGGCGATATGCTGGCCATCGGCGTGCCGGCCCTGCGCATCATCTCATGCAGCTTTTTGTTCGCCGGTTTTGCCATTGTGTGCTCCTCGGTGTTCCAGGCCCTGGGCCACGGGGTGCTCTCCCTGCTGGTGTCGGTGGTGCGTCAGCTGGTGGTGCTTCTGCCCGCGGCCTTCCTGCTGGCCCAGTTGGGGCAGCTGTCCCTGGTGTGGTGGGCCATCCCCATCGCGGAGCTGTTCTCCCTGACCATGTCCGCGCTGTTCCTGCGCAGAATTTACCGCCGGGAGATTGCCCCCCTGCGGGAGCCGGCCGGGGAATAACCGAATCATCAACGCGGGCAGGAGGCTATAGGCCTCCTGCCCGCGTTTTCAGCTTCAAGTAGCGCCCGGGGGAACCAGTTTACAAGAAGGCCACCACCTGATACATCAGCATGAAGTGGGCGGCGCTGCCAAACAGGATGAACAGGTGGAAAATTTCGTGACAGCCAAAGCGGGGGTTGTTCCGGCCGGGCCACTTGACGGCGTAGAGCACGCCCCCCACCGTGTACAGCACTCCCCCCGCCAGCAGCCAGGCCATGCCGGCGCCGGGCATGGCCCGGGAGATGGGGACGATGGCGAAGATGGCCAGCCACCCCATAAACAGATAGATGGCGCTGGTGAGCCACCGGGGGATGGACAGCTTGGCGACGGTGAGGACCAGTCCCGCTCCGGCCAGAGCCCACACCGCTGCCAGCAGCGGCACCCCGCCGCTGTGCCGCAGGGCGGTCAGGCAGATGGGGGTATAGCTGCCGGCGATGAGCAGATAGATGGAGCAGTGGTCATACTTCCGCAGGGCGATCCGCCCGGGGATTGAGGTGCGCAGGCAGTGGTAAAGGGTGCTGGCAGTGTACAGCCCCACCATGGACAGCCCATAGACGGCAAAGAGAACCAGCAGCGTCCACTTCTCCATCCGGCCGGCCCGGAGCAGCAGAAGGACCGTGCCCACAAGGGCGAGGACGGCCCCGGCGCCGTGGGTGATGGCGGACCAGGGGCGCAGGCCGTCGTAGGGGTCCCGTACCTCCCGGGCGCGGCGGGGCCTGGCGGAGAAGAGGGGGGCGGAGGTGGAGACGGCGTCAGCACGCATAGAGCACAAGTCCTTTCGCAGCCGCACTGGCGGTTTGTTGCCTTTAGTATATCCGCTGGGCTGGAAAATATCAATACAAAAAATCACTAAATATAATATTCAATATTATATTAAAATGTATTAAAAACAGCGCCGGGCCTCCG
>CASECK010000123.1 GCA_949286295.1 uncultured bacterium
CCGAACCCCGGCCCAGCAGGGCGGTGAAGCCCCGGGCCGGGCCGGCGCCGCCCCCCAGTCCGGCCAGCAGCCGCCCCGAGGCCAGTACCACCGGGGCGGCCAGCAAAACCGCAAGCCAGGCCCCGCTCCCCGCCGTTCCCAGCAGCCTGCCGGGCAGCAGTTCCGCCGCCGGGGCCAGCAGTCCGGCCCAGAGCAGGGCCATCAGCTGGCTTTGGGACAGCTTGTCCCCTCTCATACGCGCCCTCCTCTCCGCCGCCCTATCCGTGGACGGTCACCTCCACCGCCGTTTGGGCGTCCAGCTCTTCAAACCACCAGTCCCACTGGTCCTGGATGTGCCGCCACTTCCCGGGGTGGGTGAGGGCGGCCCTGGGCCCCAGGCCGGCGCAGTCCGCGCCCCAGGCTTTCAGCTGCTCCAGCGCCCGCTCCAGCCGGGTCCGCACCTGTCCCTCCAGCATCTCCTGAACCTGCCGGAGCTGAGCGGCGCCGGGCCGCTGCCGGTACTCGGTCAGCTCCGCCTCCACCTGGCAGGCCACCTCCAGTCCCACCGGCCGCTCCCCCTGGAAGGCCAGCGAGGGCCTGGTCCGCACCCCGGTAATTTTGACCGACAGGGTGTTTTCCGGCAGCCGCACCGTGAGAATCTCCGCCGGGGCGCGCTCCGCCAGCAGCTCCAGCCCCCGGGCCGCCAGCCCGTCCAGCCAGCCCGCCAGCCGCCCGTCCCGGAGCACCCCGTAGCCCCGCTGGACGAGAGTCCCCTCCTCCGGGGACAGGGCGGGGACAAAGGCGCAGCCCTGCTCTAACAGTCCGGCCCACACCTCCCCGGCGGAGCGGGGGACGGCCGCCGTCCCCATCTCCCCGTCGGTACGCAGGGTGGACAGCCGGGCGTCCACCCCCTCCTCTCCGCCGCAGGCCACCGCCTGCCCAGCGGACGCCCCCCGAATCAGCCACAGCTGGGCCCCCAGGCCCAGCTCCCTGTCCCGGGCAAAGTAGTCCAGCACCGGCTGCACGCCGCTCCTGGCCAGCTCCTCCCCCAACAGCAGCTGATCCACATAGCCAAAAAACACATAGCTGTCGCTCATCTGCTGCATGGCCAGGCAGGCCCCGCTCAGGGACTCTCCCCCGGCGGACAGCAGCACAGAGGGTTCCCCCTCCCCCGCCAGCCCCCTGGCCCGGGGGCCGGTGGAGGCGGTGATTTCCACCCCGTCTCCCGCCGCGTCCACCCCCATGGTCCGCAGCAGGGCCATATCCCCCATCTCCCTGGCCCGGGGCAGGCTGCCGCAGCCGCCCGACAGTAGCAGGCACAGGCACAAGAGCGCAAGGGCGGCCCGCCTCACCGCTGGTTCCTCCTGTTCCGGGTGCGCGCCGCCCCGTCCCGCCACTTCATGGCGGGCAGAGGCAGGCGGAAGAGGCTGGGGTGCCCCCGGGGGGCCTGGGCGCCAGTGGTGAAGGGGGCCAGATAGGGCACGCCGAAGCTCTCCAGCCCCGCCAGGTGGAAAATCAACGCCGCGCACCCCATGGCCAGGCCAAACAGGCCGCCCAGACTGGCCAGGATGGCCAGC
>CASECK010000124.1 GCA_949286295.1 uncultured bacterium
TGGAGACGCTGCGGCAGGCCTTCTCCCGCCAGGGCTTTACCGACGGCTATTACACCCAGCAAAAAGGACCGGAGATGTTTGGCACCCGGCAGGAGGAGCGCGAACCCCGGGAGCTGTACGCCCAGGCCCGGGCCAGCTATGAAAACGGCGAGCACCGCAAGCAGCCAGTGCGGCTGTATGCCCTGATTGAGGCTGGCCGGAACGCCCAGGTGGCCGCCGAGGACGGTCAGGGCCACGTGGCCCGGGTGGAGGGCCCCATCCCCGAGGCCGCCCGGACCGTCCCCCTCACCCGGGAGAAGGTGGAGGGCCAGCTCCAGCGTACCGGGAGCACCCCCTTCGCCTGCCAGCGGGCGGTGGCCCGGGTGGAGGAGGGGCTGTCCCTCCCCCTGTCCGCCCTGAACGAGATGCGCCGCCGGGCGCTGGACGGCCTGGCCAGCCAGCGGCAGGCCCTCCCCCAGCGCAGGCAGGAGCCTTTCCACCCCGGGGTGCGCTATGCAAACTCCAGGCAGCTGCCGGTGTTCACCGTGTCCCTGCGCACCGCCGGCCAGCTCAGCCCCGAGCTGCTGCGGCTCAAGCCCGCTATGCTCTACCTCCCCGCCAGCGAGGCCGCCGCCCATCCCGACGCCGTTGACCGCTGCCGGCAGGCGCAGGTCCCGGTGGCCGCCGTTCTGCCCCGCATCTGTACCGACCGGGAGCTGCCCCAGCTGGAGCGGGAGCTGGTGGCCCTGCGGGAGCTGGGGGTGACCCAGGCCCTGGCGGGCAACTGGGGCGGCGTGCGCCGGGCCGGACTGCTGGGCTTTCAGGTCCGCGGGGACTATGGCCTGGGGGTATTCAACAGCCAGACCCTGAAAGAGCTGAAGCGGCTGGGCCTGGTGTCGGCCACCCTCTCCTTCGAGCTGAAGCTGGCCCAGGTCCGGGACCTATCCAAGGCCCTGCCCACCGAGCTGATTGTCTACGGCCGCCTGCCGCTGATGATCACCGAGACCTGCATCATCCACAACCACTCCGGCCGGCACACCTGCGGCAACGTCAACCTGCTCACCGACCGCCGGGGGGAGCGCTTCCCGGTGGTTAAGGCCTGGGGTTGCCGCAATGAGATATACAACTCCAAAAAGCTCTTTCTGGCCGACAAGGCCGCCGACTGGCAGCGCCTGGGCCTGTGGGCGGGGCGGCTGATGTTCACCACAGAGAACGCCTTAGAGTGCGTCCAGGTGCTGGAGCGCTACCTGGCCCAGGGCCGCTATCAGCCCAACGAGTATACCCGGGGGCTCTACTACCGGGACGTGGAGTGACCGCCCGCCGGGATTCGCCCGCCGGCGCGCAGCGCCCGTGCTATAACATAAACTGTCACAATGTCAGGAGTTTACCGCTATGGAAGTGAAAATCAAAGCTCTCTCTCCCAAAATCGGCAGTGAGATTCCCCTGCCCTTCTACGCCACCCCCGGCTCCGCCGCCATGGATTTGCACGCCTGCCTGGACCAGCCGGCCGTCATCCCCGCGGGGGGGCGGACGGTTATCCCCACCGGCATCGCCATCGCCCTGCCCTCGCCCCAGTATGTGGCCCTGGTCTTTGCCCGCAGCGGCCTTGGCATCAAGCACGGGGTGGCCCCGGCCAACTGCGTGGGGGTCATCGACAGCGACTACCGGGGCGAGATTCTGGTGGGCCTTCAGAACTCTGGGCAGACCGGCTTCACCGTCCAGCCCGGGGACCGCATCGCCCAGCTGATGGTCGTCCCCGTTCTCCAGGCGCAGCTGCGCCTGGTGGACAGCCTGGACGAGACCCAGCGGGGAAGCGGCGGCTTCGGCTCCACTGGGACATAGGAGGGAAACGGGATGTTCGGACTGTTCAGAAAAAAAGAGGCGCCAGAGCCGGCCCGGGACGCTCAGGCCGCTCCCTTCCGGGAGCTGGCCGCCCGGTACGCTCCGGAGGAGCTGTCCATCCTGGCCGTCACCGGGGCCAGCGGCTTTGGCGCGGTGCAGTTAGAGGGGAACGGCCTGTGGCAGGCCAGCATCGGGCTGACCGCCTGGATGGAGGCGGACAGCCCCGAGATTCACCGGCAGGGAATCGGCCTGATCGCCCTGGCCGACGACACCCTCCGGGGGTATCTGCGCCAGCGGGTCCCCCCGGATTTCATCATCAAGTGCAAAGCCCGGCTGGCCCTGGACGGGGAGAGCCTGCTGCTGCTCAACCTGCCCGAGCCGGGCTATGACCCGGATTTGAAGGCCATTTTAGAGCGGCAGAAGCGGCCTGAGAGCGTTTACGCCAGTGGCCTGGGCACCTTTGTGCTCAACCGGCAGATGGGCTGGTATCAGACTGACGTGGACTGGCTGGGCCAGTCTATCCAGTTGGTGTACGACCAGGGCGGCGATGGGCAGGCCAAGGCCGCCCACCAGACGGCCCTGGCTCTGATGCAGGCCCAGCAGGAGTGGGACAGCCGGGTGCGGACCTACGCCGCCCAGCAGCTGCCCGTCCAGTACCCCGGGCTGGAGGACGAGATGCTGCAGCTTCCGGCCGGAGAGCTTCAGCAGAGGCTGGAGCCGGAGTCCCTCCAGGTCTGGCCTGACGGCTCGTTCGAGTTCTGGTTCCACGACGCCAGCTATCAGTGGGAGCACGCCCTGCGGGTGTGCGGCACGGTGGCCGGCGGCCCTGCGCGCGTGCATTTGGAGGGCTGACCATGCAGATTATTTTGGCCTCTCAGTCCCCCCGGCGGCGGGAGCTGCTGGAGCGGATGGGCCTTTCCCCCTTCGAGGTCATCCCCGCCCGGGGAGAGGAGGTCATGGACCCCGCCCTGGACGCCGCCGGCCTGGTGGAGGCGCTGTCCCAGCAAAAGGCGGCGGAGGTGTCCGCCGCCCGGCCGGAGGGGCTGGTCATCGCCGCGGACACGGTGGTAGCCCTTGACGGACTCATTCTGGGCAAACCCCGGGACCGGCGGCAGGCGGAGGAGATGCTCTCCCGCCTATCCGGCCGGAGTCACACCGTCTACACCGGCCTCACCGTCCGCATGGGGGCGCGGGCCGTCACCGGGCACGAGGCCACCCGCGTCCGCTTCCGTCCCCTGTCCGCCGCCGACATCGCCCACTATGCCGCCACCGGCGAGCCGATGGACAAGGCCGGAGCCTACGGCATCCAGGGCTATGGCAGTATGCTGGTGGAGGGCATCGAGGGGGACTACTACAATGTGATGGGCCTGCCGGTGTGCCGGCTGGCCGCCATTCTGGCCCGGTTCGGGGTGGACCCCCTGGCCATGGCCGCCCGGAAGGAGCGTCCGCTGTGAAAGACTTCCTGCGCAACAACGGGATATGGCTGCTGGTCATCGCCCTGCTGCTGTCTGTGCTGATTGGGGTGGGGTCCTCCCTGAGGGGAGGCAACACCGACCCGCTGTCCAACGCGGTGACCACCGTGACCGCCCCCATCCGAAACGGCATCGCCGCCGTGGCCGGCTGGGCGGAGGGGGTGAGCCGCTACGTGCTCCGCTACGGGGAGATTCAGCAGGAGCTGGACAGCCTGCGCGCCCAGGTGGCCCAGCTGCAGGACGACCTGCGCGCCGCCCAGGAGGCCAGCCGGGAGAACGAACAGCTGCGCCAGCTGCTGGACCTGGCCCAGCGGCGGCGGGACTTCACCTTCGAGGCCGCCAAGGTCACCGCCCGCTCCACCACCAACTGGGAGTCCACCCTCACCCTCAGCAAGGGGACCGACACGGATGTGGCGGTGGGGGACTGCGTCGTCACAGAGCAGGGCGTGCTGGTGGGGGTGGTGTCCCAGGTGGGGCACAACTGGTCCACCGTGTCCACCGTCATCAATACCGACATCGAGATGGGCGGCCTGGTGGCCCGGACATACAGCGCCGGGGTGCTGGAGGGGGACTTTGCCCTGATGCAGGAGGGGCGGTTGAAGCTGAACTATCTGCCCGAGGAGGCCCAGCTGGTGTCCGGGGACGAGGTGCTCACCTCGGGCAAGGGGGAGGTCTATCCCTCCGACCTGCTGGTGGGCCGGGTGGAGGGCGTGTTTACCGACCCCTCCGGCCAGTCCCGCTACGCCGTGGTCACCCCCGCGGCCAAGCTGGACTCCCTCATCGAGGTCTTCATTATCAAGGACTTTGACATCGTGGAGTGAAGGGGCGTTTGCGTTGACCCGTCGAGACCTGTTTCACAAGTGGGCCGTCTACGGCCTGGGCCTGCTGCCTGTGTGGCTGCTGGACGCCTATATTCTGTCCCGCTACCCCCTGCTGGGCGTCACCCCCATGCTGCTGCCCCTGGCGGCGGCGGCGGTGGCGGTGCTGGAGGGGGCCCGCGCCGGCACCGGCTTCGGCCTGGCGGTGGGGCTGCTGTGGGAGCTGGCCTATCCCGGCGGCTTTGGCGGGCTGGTGTTCGGCATGGCCCTGGCCGGCATGGCCATGGGGGCCCTGGCCCAGTATGCCCTCAGCCAGTCCTTTCCCGGCCACCTGGTCTGCTCGGCCTGCCTGCTGCTGGCCCTGGACGGCCTGCGGGTGGTACGGGGGCTGCTCACCCATGCCGCCTCTCTGCCCGCTCTGCTCCGGGTGGCCGCGCCGGAGATTCTCTGGTCCATGGCCTGGGCCCTCCCGGTGTGGCTGCTGTTCCGGGCCATTCACCGCCGGGTGGGCGGCGCTGCCCTGGCCTGACCCCATTCCGCCCGAAGGAGGCGAACAACCTTGGACTGCAAACAATTCCGCCGCCGGACCTGGGCCGTGGCGGCCCTGCTGGCCTTTGTCATGGCCGGCATGGGCGCGGCCCTTTACGACCTGCAAATCAACAACGGCGAGGACTATTACCGCCAATCCCAGTACAAAACCGCCGAGCAGCAGCCGGTGGAGGCCGCCCGGGGGCAGATTCTGGACCGGAACGGCCAGGTGCTGGTGTCCAACCAGGTGGTCTATCAGGTGAAGCTGGACCTCTCCCGCATGGGGGAGAACAGCCAGCAGCGCAACGTCGTGCTCCTCCAGCTCATCCACATCGCCCGGGAGGAGGGGGTGGAGTGGAGCGACACCCTTCCCATCTCCAGCCAGCCTCCCTTCGTCTTCACCACCGACACCCCCTACGCCTACACCGCCTATGACGGGGACGGGGCCCCCTATCAGGCCCTCACCCTGCTGGGGCGCCTGTCCCTGGTCATGGGGTGGCTGGACGAGGACCCCACCCGGCAGGCCGGGGAGGAGGAGGCCGCCCCCGACAGCCAGCCGGAGCAGCCCGGCCTGCTGGAGCGCATTAAGCGCTTTTTTACCGGCGGCGCGCCCCAGGAGGCGGAGCCTGAGCCAGAGCGCTCCAGCCAGCCCCCCACCGCAGAGCAGCTGCTGGGGGAGATGTGCCGCTCCTTCCAGCTGCAGGGGGAGGGCGCCGTGGACGAGCAGGCGGCCAGGGCCGCCGGGCAGGAGGTCCCCTCCCTGAATCTGGGGGATATGCCGCCGGAGGACGCCCGCGCGGCGGCCGGGGTGCTGTACGGCCTTTACCTGCGCTCCCAGGACGTATACCGGGCAAACGAATACGTCTTTGCCGGGGATGTGGACATCGATTTTATTTCCCGGGTGAAGGAGCGCTCCCTGCCCGGGGTGAGCATCCAGGCCACCACCGTGCGGCAGTACCACACCCCCTACGCCGCCCACCTGCTGGGCCGGGTGGGGGCCATCGAGGACTGGGACTACTACAAATCCCTGGACCTGGATGGGGACGGACAGGGCGACTACCAGATGAACGACACCGTGGGGAAGGACGGGGTGGAGCTGGCCTTCGAGTCCTATCTCCGGGGCAAGTCCGGCCTGCGGACGGTGGAGCGCAACAACCGGGGCAAAATTATCTCCGAAAGCTGGGTGGAGCTGCCCCAGCCGGGGAACAACGTGGTGCTCACCCTGGACATCGGCCTGCAGGCCTATGTGGAGAACACCATCGCCTCCGCCCTGCCCCGGTTCGATTTGAAGGAGGAGGTGGGCG
>CASECK010000125.1 GCA_949286295.1 uncultured bacterium
GCAACACGAAAGGAAGAAGTCCTTTCGTTTTGGAAGGGACGGTCAAAATCGATATTTCTCAATGTAGAGAAAAATGCCGCCCGCAGGGCGGCACACCAACTGCGAGCCCAGCGCAGCGGGGCGCGGTTGGAAGCGAGGAGCAGCAGAATGAGCGCGCGATGAGCTTTGCAATAGAATGAAAAAGCTCGTCGCAAGCGATATGACGCTTGCGACGGCCTGGCACGCCCGAAGCCGAAGCGAAGCCTGGTGTGCCGGGGGCACGCCGGGCCGCTGCGGGTCCCTTCCCAAGAGGGCGAGTGCGGCGCACGAAGCCCGATTGGCGGTAGACACAAGGAGAAAAGCATAGAGAAAGGCCAGGGTAGACCTTATGCTCTACCCTGGCCTGGCACGCCCGAAGGGACTCGAACCCCCAACATTCAGAACCGGAATCTGACGCTCTATCCAATTGAACTACGGACGCTTATCTCAAGTGCGCTTCGTTATTATAGCAGACTGCGCCGCAGTTGTAAAGGGGAAAAAGCATTTTTTCTTTGGTCCGTCCGCCCCTCAAAAACGGAAGAGGACTCCGGCGAGGGCGGCGGCGGCGATAAAGGCCACCGGGTGCAGCCGTTTCAGCGGCGTCCACTGCATCGCCCCGAAGGCCGCCAGAGCCAGCGCCAGGGTGGGCCAGCGCAGGGCGGGCAGCCCCCCCGGGGCCGCCCCGCCGGACACGAAGAAAATGGAGGCGGCCACGGTGAGGCCGGCGGAGACAATCAGGGCGGTGGAGGCCGGGCGCAGGCCGGAGAACACGGCCTCCACGGTGCGGCTGCTCCGGAAGCGGCTTAAAAAGCCGGCGATGACCAGGATGAGGATGACGCCCGGCGTGACCACCCCCAGGGTGGCCGCCAGGGCGCCGGGGAGCCCGGCGGTCTCATATCCCACGTAGGTGGCCATGTTGATGCCCAGCGGGCCCGGGGTGGACTCGGACACGGCAATCATCATGGTCAGGTCCTCGTTGGTAAACCAGCCTGTGACCTCGCCCATATGCTGCAGGAAGGGGATGGTGGCCATGCCGCCGCCCACGGAGAACAGGCCGGTCTTGAAAAACTCGGCATACAGCCGGAGCAGGAGAATCATCCTCTCCCCTCCTCTCCCCGGTTTTTGGCCCGGAACAGCAGCCAGCCGGCAATCCCGGCCAGCACCACCAGCACGGCCGGGTTGGACAGCATCTCCAGCGCCGCCCCCGCCGGGGTGTCCGCCGGCAGCGGGAGCAGCGCCCCTAATTCACCCAGAATCAGCACCCCGAGAAAGACCCCCAGGGCGCGGGCGTTTTTCAGGGTGGTCTTGCTCAGCTTGATGACGCTGGAGGCGATGAGCGCCACCACGGCGGCGTTGATGCCCGCAAGGGCGTGCTGGACCGCCGGCAGGCCGGCAAAATGACTCAGGAAGGCGGCAATCAGGGTGATGACCACAAAGCTGGGGAACACCACCCCCAGGGCGGCCACCACCCCCCCGGCGACCCCCCGCAGCTGGTGGCCGATGAACACCGAGGTGTTCACCGCGATGATGCCGGGGGTACACTGGCCCAGGGCGTAGTAGTCGGTAATCTGGGCGTCCGTCACCCAGCGTTTTTTCTCCACCACCTCCCGCTGGAGGATGGGGAGCATGGCGTAGCCCCCGCCGAAGGTACACACCCCCACCCGGGCAAAGGTACAAAATAAATCCAGATAGACTCTCACAGCATTCCCATCTTCCTTGCCGTATGGCCCCGCCGCGCCCTGTGGTCCAGGGCGGCCAGGTTCCTTATACGTTAAATCGAAACAGGATAATGTCGCCGTCCTGGACGACATATTCCTTGCCCTCGGAGCGAATCAGGCCCTTCTCCCGGGCGGCGGCCATGGAGCCGCAGGCCATCAGGTCCTCGTAGGACACCACCTCCGCCCGGATGAAGCCCCGCTCGAAGTCGGAGTGAATCTTGCCCGCGGCCTGAGGGGCCCGGGTGCCCGCCCGGATGGTCCAGGCCCGGCACTCGTCCTCGCCGGAGGTGAGGAAGGAGATGAGGCCCAGCAGGGTGTAGCTGGCCTTGACCAACCGGTCCAGGCCGGACTCCGGCACGCCCAGCTCGTCCAGGAACATTTGTTTTTCGCCGGCGGGCAGCTGGGCAATCTCCGCCTCCAGCTTGGCGCACACGGGGATGACCTGGGCCCCCTGGGCGGCGGCCCGCTCCTCCACCTGCCGGTAGTAGGGCACCGCCCCGGGGTCGGAAAAGCCCTCCTCGTCCAGGTTGGCCGCGTAGATAACCGGCTTGAGGGACAGCAGCTCGCAGTCGGGGTACTCAGCCGCGATGTCCACCGCCTCATAGGTCCGGGCGGACCGGCCGTCGTTGAGCCAGTCCCGCAGGCCCTCGAAATCGGCGGCCTCCTGAAGAAACTTCTTGTCCCCCTTGGCGGCCTTCCTGGCCTTTTCAATGCGCCGCTCCACCATCTCCAAGTCGGCCATGACCAGCTCCAGGTCGATGGTGTCCATGTCCCGGACGGGGTCGGTGGAGCCCTCCACATGAATCACATTGTCGTCGTCAAAGCAGCGCACCACATGGACGATGGCGTCGGTCATGCGGATGTTGCCCAGAAACTTGTTGCCCAGGCCCTCCCCCCGGCTGGCCCCCTTCACCAGCCCGGCGATGTCCACAAACTCGATGACCGCGGGGGTGGTCTTTTTGGGGTGGTACATCTCGGACAGCCGGTCCAGCCGGTAATCGGGCACGGCCACCATGCCCACGTTGGGGTCGATGGTGCAGAAGGGGTAGTTGGCGCTCTCCGCGCCGGCGTTGGTGATGGCGTTGAACAGGGTGCTCTTGCCCACGTTGGGCAGGCCCACGATTCCTAATTTCACGGCGTTTCCTCTTTCTGTCAGTATTTTGCAGGCAGTGGAGATATTATAGCTTTTTTAGCCCGCCCTTGCAAGGGGGCGGGGACACAAAACCGCCCCTGTCCGGCCGGACGGGGGCGGGCTGTTTCCGGCTTACCGGATGATGAGGTTGGTTCCCTCCAACGTCACCGTCTTGCCCAGCATCTCAAACAGCTGGGCGGGGGCCCAGGTGATGCCCGGGCTGACGACGTAGGGGGCCTTGCCGCAGTCCTGGGGGGCGGTCATGCCCACGGCCCCGGGAATCTTGGTGACTCCCCAGAGCAGCGGGCTGCCGATGGTCAGCTTGACCTGGAACTGCCCGCTCTCCACGGTGACCTGGGGGGCGGCACCGCCTGCGCCGGGGGTGTAGGTCACCTCCAGCCCCAGCGCCTGGGCCACGGCGGCCACAGGCACCATCACCGTCCCCTGCTCATACCGGCCCACCAGATTGGACGCCCGGCCGTCCAGCTCCATGGTGATTTGAGTCCCTCCGGCAAGGGCCTGGCCGCCGGACGGCTGCCCGTCCTGCCGGTCCCCGGCGGGCAGGAGCATCAGATGATGGACATAGGCCTGCCCGGGGTAGGACAGGGCAGCCACATCGTACCAGGCCATAAACCGGTCCTCCTCCTTCAGCTGGGACAGGGAAAAGGTCCCCTCCCCATAGGGACACAGGACGGTGTCCTCCCCCGCTGTGAGGCGCATACTGCCATCGGAGGTGAGGATGCGCACCCGGCCGTCC
Source organism: uncultured bacterium (assembly GCA_949286295.1). GTDB lineage: Bacteria > Bacillota > Clostridia > Oscillospirales > Oscillospiraceae > Lawsonibacter. The sequence continues at coordinate 3,626 of CASECK010000125.1, forward strand.
CCCTCCCAGGTGAGGGAGCCCACCTTATAATACCAGCCGCACCCCGCGTCCTGGGGGACATTGCACACCACCGCCCAGGCCGCCGACTGGGGCGGCAGAGAGCGGGTGGACGCCGGGCTGTGGAACACATACACCCCGTCGCCCTCTTTCAGCTCCGCCGGGTCGAAGGCGCATTTGCGCCCGCCGTCCACCCAGACGGTGTCCTGGCTGAGAATCATCACATACTCTCCCCCGCGCCCGGCGCTCAGGCGCAGGCGGGCGGGCAGGCCGTCCTCCCCCAGGGTGATGGCGGCCACCTGGCCGTAGTACAGCTCGCTTCGCTCCATGCCCGGCGCCTCCTTTTCTTGTTCCACATCCGTCCGCTCCCCGGCCGCCCCCGGGGTCAGGGCGGCGGCGGGCGCCGCCAGGGACAGGGCCACGGCGAAGGCCGCAGCCCAGGCAAACCATGTTTTTTTCACCGAACTTCCTCCTTGTTCAACCCGGTGCGCAAGCCGGCGTGGGGCCGCGCCCCTCTTTGTCCCGATAGACGAATCCGGCCGGGAAAAGTTCCCCTCACCCCTCTCCGTCGGGCAGGGGCCGCCGGCGGTACTCCGCCGGACCCCAGGCGGGCAGGGGGAGGCGCTGCATGGCCCCAAAGGCCCGGTCCTTCAGACCGGGGTAGCGGCCCTGGAGCTCGTAGAGCAGCTGCTTGACCTCCTGCCGCTTGGTGTTGCCGTTGGCGGGGCAGGGGTTGTCCACCACGGGCAGCGCCAGCCGCCGGGCCGTGTGGCGAATCAGCGCCTCCCCGCAGTAGAGCATGGGGCGAATCTGGGTGATACCCGTCCGGTCCAGGTAGGTCACCGGCTGAAAGCAGGACAGCCGCCCCTCGAAAATCAGGGAGAGGAAGAGCGTCTCCACCGCGTCGTCGTGGTGGTGGCCCAGAGCAATCTTGCTCACCCCCCGCTCCCGCAGCGCCTGGTGCAGCGCCCCGCGGCGCATTTTGGCGCACATGGAGCAGGGGTTCTTTTCCCGGCGCAGGTCGAAGATGACGTGGTGAATCTCGCTGCGCAGCACCGTGTAGGGCACCTCCAGCGACTGGCAGAAGGCCTCCACCGGGGCAAAATCCATCCCGGGCCGCCCCTCCGCATGGCCCATATCCAGGGTGACGCCCTCCACCTGAAAGGGGACGGGATAGAACTCCCGCAGCCGGGCCAGGGCGGCCAGCAGCATCAGGGAATCCTTGCCGCCGGACACCCCCACGGCGATTCGGTCCCCAGGCTGTATCATGTCATAGTCCTCCACGCAGCGGCGGACCAGGGAGAGTATCTTGTTCATCAGATCGCTCCTTGTCTGTGAAAGTCGGAGAATGTGGCGGGAAAGCCCCCATTTCCAGAGAAATCCCACACATTCCATGCCAGTGAAAAGAAAAATCAATTGTGAGATTTTATGAGAAAACGAGAGAAAACAGAAGCTATCGGGAGATTATATGGATTTTCTAAAAAAATCACGGAAAAATCGTTGACACCCGGCCACCCCCGTACTATAATACAAAACGCTCCGCTTGTACAGAGCCGGGGCCAACTATTTTTTCATTGACCGAAAATGGTTGAGATAAACACAAGTAGAGGTAAATGGAGGTTTCACCTATGTCCACTTTCATGGCTAAGAAGGGGAACATCGAGCGCAAGTGGTACGTGCTCGACGCCGCCGGCAAGCCCCTGGGCAAGACCGCCGCTCTGGCCGCCGACCTGCTGCGCGGCAAGCGCAAGCCCGAGTTCACCCCCAACGCCGACTGCGGCGACTTTGTCATCATCGTCAACGCCGAGAAGGCCGTTCTGACCGGCAAGAAGCTGGACCAGAAGTACTACCGCACCCACTCCGGCTGGGTGGGCGGCCTGAAGGAGACCAAGTACCGCACCCTGATGCAGACCCGGCCCGAGCTGGCCATGAAGCTGGCCATCCGGGGCATGATGCCCAAGAACACCCTGGCCAAGGACTCCCTGACTCGCCTGCACATCTACCGCGGCGGCGAGCACAACCATGCCGCCCAGAAGCCCCAGGTCTGGGACGCCGAGTAAGAGGAGGAGTTTGAATCATGTATAAGAGCAAGAAGCCTTACTTCTATGGGACCGGCCGCCGGAAGTCCTCCGTGGCCCGCGTCCATCTGTTCCAGAATGGGACCGGCGCCATCACCATCAACGGCCGGGACATCGACGACTACTTCGGTCTGGAGACTCTGAAGCTCATCGTCCGCCAGCCCCTGGTCACCACCGAGCAGTTGGGCAAGGTGGACATCGTGGCCACTGTGACCGGCGGCGGCGTCACCGGCCAGTCCGGTGCCATCCGCCACGGCATCGCCCGGGCCCTGCTGCTGGCCAACGAGGAGTTCCGCCCCGCGCTGAAGGCCGCCGGTTTCCTGACCCGCGACCCTCGCATGAAGGAGCGCAAGAAGTACGGCCTGAAGGCCGCCCGCCGCGCGCCCCAGTTCAGCAAGCGCTGATTTATCCCTACCGGTTCCAAAAGGCCGCCCACCGGGCGGCCTTTTGCTTTCCCTCTCCGGGTCCCATCACGCCCGCCGTCCCAATCCCCTGCCATCCAGGGCGCGCTCCCGCCCCCTGGACAGGAAAAGCCTCCCCCGCGCCTTGCCCGGCGCGGGGGAGGCCTCTTTTTTCCGGTGTGTTGGCCTCAGGGCTGCTTTCCGATGTAGGCCAGGATGCCGCCGTCCACATACAGGATGTGGCCGTTGACAAAGTTGGACGCCTCGGAGGCCAGGAACACCGCCGGTCCCACCAGGTCGTCGGTGGTGCCCCAGCGGGCCGCCGGCGTCTTGGCGATGATAAACTGGTCGAAGGGGTGGCGGCTGCCGTCCGGCTGGCGCTCCCGCAGGGGCGCGGTCTGGGGGGTCTCGATATAGCCGGGGCCAATGCCGTTGCACTGGATGTTGTACCCGCCGTACTCCGCGCAGATGTTCCGGGTCAGCATCTTCAGGCCGCCCTTGGCGGCGGCGTAGGCGGACACGGTCTCCCGGCCCAGCTCGCTCATCATGCTGCAGATGTTGATAATCTTGCCGTGTCCCCGCTCAATCATGGAGGGAATCACCGCCTTGCTCACGATGAAGGGGGCGTTCAGGTCCACGTCGATCACCGCCCGGAACTGCTCGGCGCTCATCTCGCACATAGGCACGCGCTTGATGATGCCCGCGTTGTTCACTAAAATATCGATGCCGCCAATCTGCTCCTGGATGGTCTGGACCATCCGCTCCACCGCGGCCTCGTCGGTGACGTCGCACACAAAGCCGTGGGCCTTGATTCCGTCCGCCTCATAGGCGGCCAGGCCCTTGTCCACCAACTCCTGTTTGATGTCGTTGAACACAATGGTGGCCCCGGCCCGGGCCATGCCCGAGGCGATGGCGTAGCCGATGCCGTAGCTGGCGCCGGTGACCAGCGCCACCTTGCCCTCCAGGGAAAATGCCGTCTTATCCATGTTCATCGCTCCTTTCCGTTCTGGACAAGCTGCCGGAGTACCTCCGGGTCAAATTGGGGGGCCAGCTTCAGGTAGTCCACATCCATCAGCCAGCGGTAAGCGCTCAGCATGGCGTCGATATTGGGGGTCGCCACCCCGTAGAGCCTGCCCAGCAGCGCCACCGGAGCCATGCCGAAGGGCAGGTCCTCCTCCAGGTAGCGGTGCTTTACCGTCTTGGGCCCCTTGCCGGACAGATAGGATTTGTTGTTCTTCACCGCCTCGTACAAGGTGGCGTACTTGTCCGGCCAAAAGCTGTTGATGATGTCCACGCAGCGCACGGGGGACGCCCCCGCCGCCTGGGTCACCGCGCAGCGCTCCGCGTCAATCTTCTCCACGGCGGCCAGGGTGAGGCGGGTGGCCGCGTCGCCATAGAAGGAGTAGTCCTCCCCGTTTTCCATGCGGGTGATGTTGAACAGGGCGATGGGGGTGTGCATCACCGGGTTGGAGGAGTTCAGGGAGGTGCTCACCACATTCTCATCGGGGACAAACTGGGGAAAGAGCCCGCTCAGCTGGCGGCAGATGTCCCGGGCGGCGGCGGGATGGACGGTGGCCAGGGAAATCTCCTGCTTGATGCTCTTGATGTGGCAGGCCGGGCCCTCGTAGTCGGCCAGGAAAATCTGCGCGCCGGTCTCGGCGATCTCCACCTGTTTCTCCTCCGCCTCGTCCCTGAGTTCCTGCCAGAACTCATAGGCCCCCCAGTTCCCGTTGAAAATCAATATCTTCTGTCCCACCTCCAGCACCCCCCGCAGGCGCCGGGCCACCGGCGCGTGGCCGGAGGCCACGGTCAGCACGAAAATCCACTCCGCGCCCCGGACCGCCCCGGCCAGGTCTCCTGTCACAGCGGGGGCATAGTGGCCGGCGCAGGCGCCCGTGACCGTCAGGCCGTCCCGGGCCAGCTGCTCCACCACGGCGGGGTCCCGGCCCCACATGGTGACGCGGCAGCCCTTCTCCATCAGGTAGGCCGCCGCCGCCCGGGCCGTCCGGCCCAGTCCGAGGATGGCCACGGATTGTTTCCCGCTCATTGTCTCAGCCTCCTATCATCATGTGGAGAATCTCCACGTCGGTCTGCCGCATCCCCTCCCGGCCCAGGCGGCCGATGCTGCGGATGGTCTGCTCCACATCGTCCATCACCAGGCCGTCTCCGGGCTCAAACTGGTTGTTCTCCATGGCCATGTCGGCGCTCAGCAGGGCGGTCTCCACCGCGGCGGAGATTTTGGCGGCACAGGAGGCCTTGGCCCCGTCGCACACCATGCCGCTGATGGTGGCCAGGGTGTTGATGACCGCGCCGGCCACCTGCCGCTCATCGCCGCCGCGCAGATAGACCACCCCCGCGCCGCTGCCCGCGGCGGCGCTGACCGCGCCGCAGTAGGCCGACAGGCTGCCGATATAGTGCTTTTGATGCAGCGCCACCAGGTTGCTCACCGCCAGGGCCCGGAAGAGTTTCTCCTCCCCGGCGTCCAGCGCCTGGGCGTAGACCCAGACCGGCATACTGGCCGTGATGCCCTGGTTGCCGCTGCCCGAGTTGATGACCACCGGCATGGAACAGCCGTTCATCCGGGCATCGGAGCCGGCGGCTGCCATCATCCTGGCCCGGACATGGACGTCCCCCTCCCCGTAAATTCTCCGGAGGGTGCGCCCCACCTGCGCCCCATAGGGGCGCTCCATGCCCTCCCGGGCGATGGCCAGGTTCAGCTCCACCTGGCGCTGGAAAATGGGGCGAATCTTCTCCAGCTCCACTGTGTTGGCAAAGTCCAGGATGTCGTGCAGGTTCAGCGCGTCCTTGTCCCGCTCCAGCCCGTCCGCCGCCTCGCCCTCCTCCTTGGAGAAGAGGACCTGTCCGTTTTTCGTGATCTCCACGATGTTGGTGTGGTGGTTGAGCAGGCGCACGCTGGCCCGCTCCTCCCCCCGAAACAGGCGCACGTCCACATAGAGGTTGGCCACCCCCTCTTTCAGCAGGCAGGTGCAAACTCCCCGCTCCAGCAGCGCCCGGGCCTGGGCGATGGCCTGGCCGTCCACGCTCTGGAGCACCTCCAGCCGGCGTTCGGCGTCGCCCCCCACGATGCCCAGCAGGGCAGCGGCCTCCACCCCTTTCATCCCGCCGGAGTTGGGCACACTGACCCCCTTGACGTTTTTGATGATGTTGCCGCTGCAGCACACCTCCACCCGCTCTGGGAGCGCGCCCAGCACCTGCCGCGCCTTGGCCGCGGCGTAGGCGATGGCGATGGGTTCGGTGCACCCCAGGGCCGGCTGGAGCTCGGCGTTCAGGATGCGCAAATACTTCTCTTCAATGGACTGTGAATTCATCTTGCAACCCTTTCATTTCTGTCTCTTCCCGCTTCCGGCGGGACGCGGGTTCACAGGCTCTGGGCGGCCACGCTGGCGGCCAGCAGATTGACCTCGGGGGTATCCATCTCCACGCAGCAGCCGGGGGCGAGAATCAGCTTCCTCCGCCCCGCCGCCTGCACCGCCTGGCGCAGATGCTCGGCCACGTCCTCGTACTTGGCGTGCTCCAGCCACTTCTCGTTGATGCCGCCCATCAGGCACTTGTCCGTCAGCCCGCGGGCCCGGGCCATGTCGGGCTCCACCCAGCGGTCGTGCCAGTTGATGCAGTTAACGGGGTAGTTGACCAGGTCCTCAAAGTAGGTATTGGGCCCGTGGATGTGCAGGATGTTGATGGGGGTCACCCCGGCGAAGGCGTCAATCACCTTCCGGTCATAGGCCTCGCCGAACTGGGCGTGCTCCTCCCGGGTCACATAATCGCTGGTGGCGCACTGGGTGGCCAGGAAAAAGCCGGACACCCCGGCCTCGATATTGGCCTTGACAAAGTTGATGGTGGTCTGGGTGATGGCCTCCAGCGCCTGGTGCAGGTAGTCGGGGTGGCTGCGCATATCTTCAAACACCCGGGGGCCGGCCAGCTTCTTGGCCACGGTCAGGGGGGTGAAGATGGTCTGGACAAAGGGGATGTCCTCCTTCAGGCGCTTGGTCATCTGCTGGGACAGCTGCAGCTGCTTGCCGTAGGTGCCGTATGTAGCGGGCAGGGGCTCCAGCCGCTTCCACTCCTCCACGTCCTCGATGCCGAACTTGCGCTCAAAGGCCGCCTGGGTCTTGGTGCAGAAGAAGTCCACGCTCAGGCCATAGTCCTGGGCCACGTAGTTGCCAAAGGGCATCATCTTAATCAGGTCCAGGTTATAGAGCTTGGCCAGGCGAATCTGCTCCTCGGCCAGGGCAATGGGGTCCTGGTCGTACTGGGGCAGGTGGTACCACATACTCAGGGGGACGCGGTCCACCTCCTCCCCGCAGATGGCCGCCATCACGCGCTGGCGCTTTGTCATAGTTTGCATAACACATTCTCCTCGTTTTCCTACAAATTGCGCTTTACCGCCCGCCGGCCTGTCTGGCCTTGCGCCAGTCCTTGTACTTGCCAGCCAGGGGCCACAAAATCAGAAACAGGTTGATGGCCAGCAGCAGCAGGGGGATGGGCTGGAACAGGGTGTGCACCATGTCGCTCTCCAGCAGCAGCAGCGCCCGGCGGAAGCGGCTCTCCGCCCCGGCCCCCAGCACGAAGGCCAGCACAAAGGGCGAGGCCGGAATCTCCATCTTCTCCCAGCAGTAGGCCACCAGCGCGAAGAACAGCATGACAATCACGTCGAAGGTCATGTTACGGGTGGTATAGGCGCCCACCACAGTGAACACCAGGATGATGGGAATAAGCACGGAGTTGGGGACCAGGGTGAGCTTGGCAAAGTGGCGGCCAAAGCCCAGGCCGACCACCAGCACCAGGAACTGGGCCAGCACCATGCTGACCATGAAGGGGTAGACGATGCCGGCGTTGCTGGTGAACAGCCGCTCCCCGGGGGACAGGCCGTGGGTCATCAGCACGCCCAGGAACAGCGCCGCCGTGGAGCAGCCGGGAATCCCCAGGGTGATCAGGGGGACCAGGGAGCCGCCCACCACACCGCTGATGGACGAGGAGATGGCCACGATGCCCTCCTCGCTGCCGTTGCCGTACTGCTCGGGGTGCTTGGATATTTTCTTTTCAATCTCATAGCTCAGGCCGGAGGCGGTGGTCCCGCCGGTGCCGGGGACGATGCCGATGATGGTGCCGATGACCGAGGAGCGAATCATGGGCCCCAGCAGCTCCCGGATGGTTCGGAAGGTGACCCGATCCTTCTTCGCCTTCTTGTCACGGGCGGCCTCGGGGGGCAGCTCGCTGATTTTCTCCTGACCGGCCACCACCAGCAGCAGCATCTGGGAGACGGCGAACATACCCAGGATGACGGGCATCAGGGGCAGGCCGTCAAACAGCTCGATGCGGCCGAAGGTGAAGCGCTGCTCGGCCGTGAAGTTGTCCGTGCCGATAAAGGCGGCCGCCCAGCCCAGCGCCGCGCTGATAAAGCCCTTGAGCATGGAGCGCTGGGTCAGGCTGACGATGACGGAGATGCCCACGAGGGTAATCAGGAACATCTCCAGCGGGCCCATGGCCACCGCCGCCTGGGCCACCACCGAGGCGCCCAGCAGCAGGGTCAGAGAGCCCACCATGCCGCCAAAGAACGCGCCCAGGGTGGAGATGGCGATGGCCCGTCCTCCCTGGCCCCGCTTTGTCATGGGGTAGCCGTCCCAGGTCAGAAACAGGGAATCCGGCGTGCCCGGCGTGTTAATCAGAATGGCGGTGATGTTGCCGCCGAACACCCCGGAGGTGTAGATGGCCCCCATACAGGCCAGGGCGGTGACCGGGTCCAGGGAGAAGGTCAGGGGCAGGAACAGGGCGATGCCCGTCTCAGGCCCCAGACCGGGCAGGGCGCCCAGGATGACGCCCACAATGGAGCCGATGACCATCCACAGCAGCACCTCGGGGTTTAATACCGCAAGAAAATACTCAAAAGACACAAACGTACCCCCTTTTACAGCAGGTTGAAGATGTTAAAGACCGTCCCCTCCGGCAGGGGCACCTGGAAGATGTACCGGAACAGGACCACCACCAGCACCGTGGTGAGGACGGGCACAGCCACCAGCAGCCGCTTGTCCCGCTGCCCCAAAAACAGCATGGCGGCCAGCAGGAAGAAGGGCGTGCACACATAAAATCCGAACAGCTGGCAGCCGATGGCAAACAGCAGCAGGATGCCCAGCATAATCACGCCCCGGGCGGAGTTTGCAAAGTCGTAGCGGTCTTTTTTCTCCCGTTTGAGCAGGCGGGCGATAATCAGGCAGGTGGCCAGGATAATCAGCACCACCGCCATGGCAGTGGGCAGCACCCTGGAATCCGGCGCCTCAATCTCCTGCATCTGCCAGAACATGACGCCGCTGACCAGATACATCAGCCCGGCCATTACAAAGTCATAGATCTGCATGGATTGCCTCCTTCTATTCACAGCTCTTGTTCCCTGCAAGCGCAAGAAGGGCGCAGCATGGTGCGCATATGAAGCTGACCATGCTGCGCCCGGCACGCCGTTTCAGGTCTCAGGCTCTCCGGGGCGGATTATTCCCAGGGCTCCACAGCCCACTCGGCCCGGTTGGCCTCGTCAATGGAATCCCACATGGCCTGAATTTCATCGGGGGTCTTGTAGTCGATCTCGACGCCCAGCTCCTCGGCACGGCCCTGCACCTCGTCGGACTGCATCGCCTCGTCAAAGGCCGTGCACAGCAGCTCGTAAATCTCGGAGGGGATGTCGGAAGGAGCGGCCAGGGAGCGCATGGAATAGGCCTCGATATCATAGCCCAGCTCTTTGAGGGTGCGCACGTCGGGCAGGGTGTTGATGCGCTCGCTGGTGCCCACGCACAGGGGGATGAAGGCGCCCTCCTCGATGGCGGCCATGGTGTCGGCCACCTGGGTGACCAGCACGTCGATGTGGCCGCCCCGGAGCATGGAGACGAACTCCGCGTCGTTATCAATGGGGACGATGCGGAACTCCGCGCCGGTCTCCCGCTGAATCTGCTTGATGAGGCGGCCCTCGGAGGTGTTCACGCCGCCGCAGCCCACGGTAATCTCGCCGGGCGCGGCCAGGGCCTCCTCGATGAGGGTCTCAAAGTCGGGGAAGCGCTCGGCGTCCTTGCTGTTGATCAGCCAGGCGCAGGGGTCGGTCATGAAGTTGCAGATGGGCGCCCAGTCGTCCAGGGTGAAGGCGCAGGCATCACCGCGCACCAGGGGCAGGGCGATGTGGGGGGAGTGGAACATGGCCAGGGTATAGCCGTCGTGGGGGGCGTTGATGGCGGTGGTCAGGCCAATCTCGCCCGAGCCGCCCTCCTGGTTGGTGATGACAAAGGAGTGGTCAAAATCGTAGTTGTCCTCCACGTACTGGCAGGCCACCCGCAGCAGGGCCTCCTGGGA
>CASECK010000126.1 GCA_949286295.1 uncultured bacterium
CTCGAACCCCGGACCCACGGCTTAAAAGGCAGTTGCTCTACCGGCTGAGCTACTGAGTCTTATATTCTTCTGTCCGCTCTGGCAGCGGGAGCGGAGGCGTTTGGGTAAAAGTGGCAGGGATGGCTGGACTCGAACCAGCGAGTGAGGGAGTCAAAGTCCCTTGCCTTACCACTTGGCTACACCCCTGTATCCGGGAAATGAACGGTCAGGGCCGGAGCCGAAGCTCCGGCCCTGACGCCTATACATGGGGTGGGTAAAGGGACTCGAACCCTCGACACCCGGAACCACAATCCGGTGCTCTAACCAACTGAGCTACACCCACCATGTCACTGACCCTGACGGCCGCGCCGGTCTCCGCCCCCGCTCTCCCCAAAAGCCGCCGGGGAAGAGCGGTCTGCATTGACCAAAACTGGTACGCCTGAAGGGACTCGAACCCCTGGCCCACTGCTTAGAAGGCAGTTGCTCTATCCACCTGAGCTACAGGCGCATCTCTGGAGCGGGTGATGGGAATCGAACCCACGCGACCAGCTTGGAAGGCTGGGATTCTACCATTGAACTACACCCGCATGGATGGCGCGTTCCTTTCACGTCAGCCATGAAATGATAGCATGGAACCGGTGGGTTTGTCAATCCCTTTTCAAAATATTTCCCGGCTGCGGCGGAAAATGTCCGGGCGGCCCTCTGCGGGCCGCCCGGAGCGCGCTCAGTCGGACTCTTTTTCCTCTTCCTGCGTCTGGAGCTTGCGCACCAGAGCGGACTGGATGCGGTGGTCCTCCACCTTCTCCACCTGGATGTCCAGACCGTTGACCTGGACGTTGGGGCAGGTGCCGTCCTCCGGGATGGTGCGCAGGCAGCTGAGCACCATCCCTCCCAGGGTGTCATAGTCCTCGTCCTCGGGCAGGTCCATCTCCAGGGCCTCTGCCAGCTCTTTCACGCTCAGCGCGCCGCTGGCCCGCCACAGGCCCTCGCCCACCTGCTCCAGCTCGGGGGGCTCGGCGGGGTCGTACTCGTCATAGATATTGCCCACAATCTCCTCCAGCAGGTCCTCCACCGTGGCCACGCCGGCAAAGCCGCCGTATTCGTCGATGACCACGGCCAGATGGACCTTCTTGCGCTGCATATCCTGCAGCAGGTCGTCGGCGTCGATGCTCTCCGGCACCAGGTAGGCCGGGCGCAGCAGGTCCTTCACGCTCTTGTTCCCGTGGCTGGCCGCGTCCAGCAGCAGGTCCCGGGCGTAGAGCACGCCCACGATGTCGTTGGTGTCCTCGCCGCAGACGGGGAAGCGGGACAGGCCGCTGGTCCGGATGGTTTCCAGGACCTCGTCCCGGTCCTCGTCCTCCCACAAGACCACCGTGTCCGCCGCCCGGGTCATCACGTCGCCGGCGGTCTGGTCGGTAAAGTCAAAGACGTTGTGGAGCAGCTCCTTCTCCTCTTTGTCGATGGAGCCGCTCTCGTTGCCCAGGTCAATCATCATCCGAATCTCGTCTTCGGTCACCTGCTCCTCCTGGGCGTCGGTCTTCATGCGCAGCACCCGCAGCACGGCGTTGGTCGACAGGGACAGCAGCTTGACCACAGGTCTGGCCAGCACCGCGATGCCGGAGACCACCCGGCAGGACAGGCGGGCCATCGCCAGAGGCTTCTGCATGGCAATCTTCTTGGGGACCAGCTCGCCAAAGACCAGGGTGAAGTAGGACAGGATGATGGTGACCACCACCACGGAGAGGGTCTCCAGCACTGACAGGGGGAGGGCCGTCACCCCCAGGCTCAAAAGCCAGTTGACTAAGTACTCCGCCAGATTGTCCGCGGCAAAGGCGGCGCCCAGGAAGCCGGACAGGGTGATGGCAATTTGAATGGTGGACAGGAAGCTGGAGCTGTCCTCCACCATATGCAGCAGCTTGGGCGCCAGCTTGTCGCCCTCCTCCTCCAGCTTGCGCAGCTTGTTGGCGTTCAGGGAGATCACGGCGATCTCGGTGGCGGCAAAGAAGGCGTTGATCAGAATCATAACGACCTGAACCAACAGCTGGAGTATGATTGTTTGCACGATAATTTCCTCCTAAAATTTCCTCATTCTTCCAAACTTGGAATCCCGAAAAAGCATAAAAAAGCACGGCCTGTTCCCCGGCCGGAGCCGGTCCAACAGACTATGCTTCTTTCTCGTTCATTTGATGGTTACCCGCCGTATGACTGCCGTCGTCGGATTCCATGTATCCACGTTCTCCTTTTGCTCTCAGCCCGCGGGCAACGGCCCGCTTTCTCTATACGATACCTGATAATCGCCGTTCTGTCAAGGGCGAATTTTACCGGCGCCGCCGGTCAGCCCAAGGCCGCGTCGCAGAAGGCGCAGCACTCCACCCCTCCGTTCCGCTTCACCAGGGGGGGCAGGTAGGGCTGGGTCTGGGTGATGCAGCGGGGGTTGGAGCACACCGGCTTCGTTCCAATTTCCACCGCGCCGGTCCGCTCCAGCCTGGGCTGGTTGGCCAGGCCGGCCAGCAGGGCCATCCGGGCGAACATCCCGTACCGGGCCTGCTGGAAATAGACCGCCCGGGGGTCGTCGTCCACGTCCACGGAAATCTCGTCCACCCGGGGCAGGGGGTGCATGACCAGCATATGCTCCTTGGCCCGCTCCAGCTTCCGGCGGGTGAGGACATACACCCCCTTGTTCCGCTCGTACTCCAGGGGGTCCACAAAGCGCTCCCGCTGGATGCGGGTCATGTACAGCACATCTAACTGGGGGATAACCGCCTCCAGGCCGGTGACCTCGGTGAAAGGCACCCCGTGTTCCTTCAAAAAGGCGCGGATATAGTCGGGGACAGCCAGCTCCCGGGGGGAAATCAGAAAGAAGCGGACCTTTTCGAACTTGGCCATGGCCTTAATCAGGGAGTGGACGGTGCGCCCGTTTTTCAAATCCCCGCACAGCCCCAGGGACAGCCCGTCCACCCGGCCCAGCAGGCGGGTCATGGTGGTCAGGTCGGCCATGGTCTGGGTGGGGTGCATATGCCCCCCGTCGCCGGCGTTGACCACCGGCACATGGGAGTAGAGGGAGGCGGCCTTGGCCGCCCCCTCCCAGGGGGTGCGCATGACCACCACGTCGGCGTAGCTGGACACCATCTTGATGGTGTCCTTGAGCGTCTCACCCTTGGCCACCGAGGAGGAGCTGGGGTCGGCAAAGCCAAATACCGTCCCCCCCAGGCGCAGCATGGCGGTCTGGAAGGAGAAGTTGGTGCGGGTGGAGGGCTCGTAAAACAGGCTGGCGGCCACCTTGCCCCGGCATACGTCGATAAACCGCTCCGGGCCGTCCATAATCTGGCTGGCCAGGGCGTAGAGCTCCTCCCACTCCCGGCGCTCCAAATCCCCAAAATCGATTAGATGCCGCATCTCATCCCGCTCCCTCTGTCGTCTTTCTTCCCGTTATCCTACCACAAACCGCGCGCTTGCGCAAGGTGGAGCGGCGGGAATTCCCAGCTTCCCGGCCAGGCCGGGCGCAAAAATTTCCCGCCGCGGCATGAAACCTCCCCCCGCCTGCCACCCTATGGAGGTAGGAAAGGAGGTGGGCTTGTGCTGACCTGGTTGTGGAGCTTCGCCGTGTACAGCTTTTTGGGCTTTTTGCTGGAGGTGGCCTTCGCCCGGGCCACGGGCGGGCGGCCGGAGCGCAAGTGCCTGCTGGTCCTCCCCCTGTGTCCGGTATACGGCCTGGGCGCCTGCCTGATTCTGCTGCTGCCCCGGGCGGTCCTCCTCTCCCCGCCCCTGCTCTTCCTGGCCGGCGGGCTGACCGCCACGGCGGTGGAATACGCCGCCGCGGTATGCTATGAGAAGGGCCTGGGGGTGGCCTTCTGGGATTACCGGGGCCTGCCCGGCAACCTCAAGGGGCGGGTGTGCCTGGTCTTCTCCCTGGCCTGGGGGCTGCTCGCCCTGCCGCTGGCCTACTGCCTCCACCCGGCCCTGGCCCCCCGGCTGGCCGCTATCCCGGCCCCGGTGGGCTGGGCCATGGCGGCTGCGGTGGGGGCTGACCTGGCCCTGTCCTCCCTGCTGCTGCGCCGGCGCGGGGATATCCTGTGCCTGCAATGGTACCGAAAGCAGCCGCCCTGAGCCGGAGCCAGGCTCCCCTCGGGGGCCCTGGCGCCGGACATACAAACAGCCGCCGGACTTTGCCGGCGGCTGCGTCTCTTACTCCTCGTAGTCGTCGTACTCAGAGGCACAGGCGGTGCGCTTCAGCTTGCTCTTGGCGCAGCCGCACAGCTCCGCCAGCTCGTTCCAATAGGCCACCACGGCGCAGGCCAGCGCGGCGATGGTCAGGGACAGGGCCACAATTTTCAGCACGAAACGGGCAATCTTCATAGTAGTTCCTCCTTCACGGTTGGCTGTTGCCCTTAGTGTACATGATTTCTGGAAAAATTACAATCGTTTTTATGAATTTTTTCTCAGCTCTCCGCTCCGGGCAGCGTTCGGTACACCCTTCCCGGCTCCGGCTGAATCTGCCGCTCCGCCATCAGCTGCTCCACCGTGACAAAACAGAATCCCCGCTCCAGCAGCGCGTCCACCACCTCCAGGGCGGCCTCCACCGAGCTGGGATAGATATCGTGCATCAGGATGATGTCCCCATCCCCCGCGTGCGCCAGCACCTGCGACACGATGCGCTCCACGTCCTGATCCCGCCAGTCCTCCGGGTCCACCGACCACAAAATCAGCGGGCTTTGGGCCCACAGGGCCGTCTGCCCGTCCACAATGCCGTAGGGAGGCCGGAGCCAGAACTCCCCCTCCCCCAGCACCCGCTCCAGCAGTTCCCGGCTCCGCCCCACCTGGGCGTCAAATTCCTCCCGGGACAGGCCGGAGAGGATGACGTGCCCATAGGTGTGCACCCCAATCTGGTGGCCCTCCGCCGCCATCCGGCAAATCAGCTCCTCATTGCCAGGCACCCGGTCGCCCACCAGGAAAAAGGTCGCCGGGACCTCCCGCAGGGCCAGGCCGTCCAGCAGCGGCCCGGTGGTGGACTTCCGGGGACCGTCGTCAAAGGTCAGGGCCACCAAAGGCGTCCGCCCCACCTCCAGCTCCAGTTCCAGGTCCGCGTCCGCCGGGCGGGTCTCCTCCCCGGGGCCAAGCACCGCAATCAGCGTCAGCGCGCATACCGCCGCGGCCGTCCTTCGGAATTTCACCCTCTCACGCCCCTTTACAACCATCCCTCCCCGTCAGTATGCGCCCGCGGCGTGAAATTCTCTCCTTGAAAAAACTTGAAAAAATGCCGTCTCTCCCTCTGACAGGAGAAAACCGCCCGCGCCCCGAAGAAAAAGCTCCCCGGCCGGAGCCGGGGAGCCTGTCCATCCAATTTGTCCCTCAGGGGTCGGGGACCACTTCCACGGTGTAGCCCAGGTCCTTCAGCCCCTGGACGATGCCGGTGTCCCCCACCATGTGGCCGGCGCCCACCACCAGCAGGCCGGTGTGGGACCCCTCCTGGCTGAGGTAGCCGGCGGCATACTGAATCATGCCCGGGTCCCGGCCGGTGAACAGCTTGGCATTCAATTCGTCGTCGCTGGTCAGGACGGCGTCCTTGTCGAAGACCCGGTCAAACTCCTCCGGGTCCCGGTTCTTCCAGGTGTCCATCATGGCGCTAATCTGGTCCAGCTGGGCCTGGAGATAGTCCTGGGTGGCGGGCTCCAGAGCCTCCTCCCCCAGCACGGCCACCAGGGCGTCCCTGGTCTCCTGGTCCATGGCGTCCACATCCAGCATCATCAGCAGGCCGCTGGCCAGATAGGTCTCCTGGTACGCGGGGGACAGACTGTCGAAGATGCCCCCCTGGAAGGCGTAGGTCTCCACCGCGTCGATGGGGATGCCGGCGTTGACCGCCTTGGCGTTCACATACAGGTCGATGGCCATGGCGTTGGAGCTGGTGGTCTCGTCCAGGGTGGCCAGGGACTGGAAGGTCGAGGCCAGGGCCCAGGCCTTGTACTGGGAGACGGTCTGCTCGTCCATCCCCAGCAGGGCGGCTACCTTCACCGTCACCTGATAGAGCTCCGGGGAGATGTGGTCGGCCAGGGTGGTGCCGTCGGTGTACACCTGCATGGCGGCAAGCTCGGCAATCTGCGCCTGGTCGTTGAAATCCAGCTCAAAGGTCACCTGGTCGGCGCCCAGGATGATGTCCCGCAGCTGCCTGTGGACCGGATAGGTGTTGTTCACATCCGTGTGGATGCTCCCCAGCAGGTACAGGGTGTTCCCCGCCCCGTTGTCCGCTTTCCACAGCAGGCCCAGGGAGCCGGCGTTCTGCTGGTCGTACAGGTTCAAAATCAGGCTGTTGGCCATGGTGGCCGCCTCCAGATAGGTGCACGGGCGGTCCAGCGCCAGGCCTGTTCCGTCGCCGGCCAGGGCGCCTACCGAGGTCAAAAAGGCCTCCGGCCCCTCCTCCACACCGGGGAAGGCATAAGCGGCCGCCGCCTGATACAGAGCGTTGACCACGCCGCCCCGGGTGGTGTCCACCACCAGCCCCTCGCCGGCGGCCGGGCGGGTCTCCACCTCCAGCAGGGCCAGCTTGCCGGCCACCACCTGCGTCATAGTCTCCAGCTGGTCCATAGTCACGGTCTGGCCATGGCTGGCAGAAATCTCGTCCCCGAACAGCCCCAGCGCATAGCCGTCGGCCACCATGCCATAGGACCAGGCGGGCAGGGGGGCGGGCGCCTCTTCGGCGGCCAGGGCGGGCGCGGCAGACAGCATCAGGCACAGGCTCAGCAGCGCCGCGAACCATCTCTTACCTCTCATTCTATTTCTCTCCTTCTCATAAAATATGCCTAATTATTATATTATAGGACAAGCGGTTTTGTCTATTAAATTCCCATTAAAATCCACCGCCGGACCCTCCGGGTCCGGCGGTGGAATTGCGTCTGCCCCGCTGGCAATTACTGCTTGGGCACGGTTGTGGTGATGGTGGCCCTGGGGTCCTCGGTGTCAAAGACGCTCTTGGCCGCCGCGGCCAGACCGGCCAGGCCCTGAATCTCGCTGGGGATGATAATCTTGGTGGCCTTGCCGTTGGCGGCGGCGGTGAAGGCCTCCAGGGCCTTGATGGTCAGCACGCCCTGGCCGGGCTGGGCCTCGTTGATGAGCCGGATGGCGTCGGCGGTGGCCTGCTGGACCTTCAGGATGGCCTCCGCCTGGGCCTCGGCCTCTAAAATCCTGGCCTGCTTGGCGCCCTCGGCCTGGAGGATGGCCGCCTGCTTGGCGGCGTCCGCCCGGAGAATCTCGGACTGCTTCTCGCCCTCGGCCACCAGAATCTGGGATTGCTTCTGGCCCTCGGCCTGAAGGATGGCCTCCCGGCGCTCCCGCTCGGCCTTCATCTGCTTCTCCATGGAGTCCTGGATTTCGGCGGGGGGCACGATGTTCTTCAGCTCCACCCGGTTGACCTTGATGCCCCAGGGGTCCGTGGCCTCGTCCAGGATGGCCCGCATCTTGGCG
>CASECK010000127.1 GCA_949286295.1 uncultured bacterium
GGGCCCTGTTCGGCCACAAGGTCTATGGGGTGGATGTGCCCTCGCTGGAGTATGTGGTGCTGGAGGGGCTGAAGGAGCGGGGGCTGACCATCGGCACGGCGGAGAGCTGCACCGGCGGGCTGATGGCCAAGCGGCTGACCGACGTGCCCGGGGCCTCCCAGGCCTTCTGGGGGGGCGTTGTCTGCTACACCAACCAGGTGAAAGCCAGCGCGCTGGGGGTGCCCCAGGCGCTGCTGGACCAGTACGGCGCCGTCTCCGCCCCGGTGGCCCTGGCCATGGCCCAGGGGGCCAGAGCGGCTCTGGGCTGTCACATCGCCCTGTCCTCCACCGGGGTGGCCGGACCGGAGCGGGACGATTGGGGCAACGAGGTGGGTACCATGTTCGTGGCCATCGACACCCCCGAGGGGAGCCACGTCCGGCCCCTGCACCTTGTCAACCGCCCCGTCCGGGAGCGGCTGCGCACCCAGACGGCCAGCCACGCCTTTGACCTGGCCCGGCGTTTTCTGGCCGGGCTGCCCTATGAGGACGGGGAGTAGGCCCCTGCTTCAGCGGGCCGTTTTCCCCTGACATAACAGAGGAGCGCCGGATACCCGGCGCTCCTCTCATTTTTTCTCCTGTTCCCGGTGTAAGGCGGGGGGAACTCAGTCGTCCCAGTCCCGCTCGTACTCCAGCACGGCGCCGCTGGCGCCGTCGATGGTGTACTCGTACTCCATGCCGCCCGCCCGGAACTCCACCTCGTACTCCAGCCGGCCGTCGTCATAGTCCCGCTCGGTGCGCAGGCCGAACACCTGGCTCTCGCTCAGGCCGGCGTGGGCCAGGGCGGCGGCCTGGGCGGCCGCCGAACCCACGTCCCCGGCGGAGGTGCTGGCGTGCCGCTCGGTGTCGTAGGCGATGACCGAGCCGTCGGCGGCGGCGATGGTGTAGTCATACTCGGTGGTACCCGACCAGAACTCCACCTCGTACTCCAGCCGGCCGTCGTCCCACTCCTGCTTGACCTTCAGGTCGGTAATCTGCCCCTGACTCAGCCCGGCATGGCCCAGGGCGGCGGACAGGGCCGCGTCCCGGCCCACGTCTCCGCTCCCCCCTCCGGCGGGGGCGCCGTGGGTCTCCCGCTCCTGCTTGAGCACGGAGCCGTCGGCGGCGGCGATGGTGTAGTCATACTCGGTGGTCCCGTACCAGAACTCCACCTCGTACTCCAGCCGGCCGTTGTCCCAGTCCTGCTGGACCCGCAGGCCGGTGACCTGGCCGGCGCTCAGGCCGGCGTGGGCCAGGGCGGCGTTCTGGGCGGCCTGGCTGCCGATGTCTCCGGCGGAGGGGGCTGTGGTCCCGGCGCCGCCGGACATGACGTCCTGGGCGCCGCTGAGCACCTGGCCGGTCCAGGCGTCCACGATATACTCAAACTCGCCCCGGGTGGTCTGCACGTCCACCTCGTAGTGGGGGATGCGCTCGTCCAGCTCGGGGTCCACCTCTACAAACAGCGCCTGGGAGGCCGTCAGCCCGGCGTGGGCCAGGGCGGCCTGGGCGGCCTGCTCCCGGCCGATGGGCATGGCCGGGGCGCCCACTCTGGCCAGGTCCCGCAGCTCCTCCACCGACAGCTGGGCCAGCTGGCCAAAGTCCAGCGTCCCGTTCAGGGCCAGCACCTGGTTGACCAGGCTGGCCTTGCCCGTGGAGATGTTGTAATCCCGGGCCT
Source organism: uncultured bacterium (assembly GCA_949286295.1). Lineage (GTDB taxonomy): Bacteria > Bacillota > Clostridia > Oscillospirales > Oscillospiraceae > Lawsonibacter. The sequence goes on from CASECK010000127.1 coordinate 1,691, forward strand.
GCTGGTTCAGCTCGTCGCTCATGCTCACCGTCTGGCTGAGGATGGAGGCGTTGGAGGACTGGGCCTGCAGCACGGCATCCACCGTGCCGGTCAGCTCCTGCTGCAGCTTGGCGGCCCGGGCCTGGTCGGTGTCCTCCACCGAGATCATAATGGCCGAGGAGATGCTGTCCAGGTAGCCGCTGCGCACCAGGGAACCCACAATGGCGTTCACCGCCACGTCCAGCTTGGTGCCCTTCAGGTCGGCTCCGCCCCCCATATCGGCCAGCACCGCCACGGCCTCGTCGTTGAGGGGCAGGCAGGAGAGGACCTTCTCCCGCTGGTTCACCGACAGCTGGATGCTGGGGTTGACGTCCAGGGAGACCACCGAGGCCACGGCGTTGGCCTGCTGGTAGTACAGCCCGCCGCCCCCCGCCAGGACCAGGGCCAGGCAGGCGGCCACAAGGCCGCGCACGGCCCGGTTCTTCTTGCGCGCGGGCAGGGGAATCACAGTCCCCTTCCGCTCCTCACAGCGGGAGAGCACCCCCTCCAGATCATCGGGGGCGGCGGCGGACAGGGCGCGGCAAAGCCGCCGTTCCAGCTCCATATCTGTCATCGGGCATCCACTCCTTCCAGGTGAGTTCTCATCTTCTTCAGGGCGCGGTGGTATTTGGACAGCACCGTGGCCAGAGGCAGCTCCAGCAGCTGGGCAATCTCCCGGTGCTTCAGCCCGGTGACCGCGTGGAGCACCACCACCCGGCGCTCCTGCTCCTCTAAAATGGCCAGAGCGCCCTGGAGCACCTGCCGGTCCTCGGGGCTCACCGACGGGGCGCCGGCGGGAATGGCGTCCCACTCCTCCTCGCTCAGCTCCCCCTGCCGCTCCCGCTGCCGCAGGCTCATCAACGCCAGGTTCCGGGCCAGGGAGAGAATCCACCCCATGGGCGCGCCCTGGGGGCGGTACTGGGGGGCTTTTTCCCAGATGCGGACAAAGGCGTCCTGGGTCAGGTCCTGGGCGTCGTGGGCGCTTTTCACATAGGACAGCACCAAGCCGTATACCGCCGCCCGGGTCTGGTGATACAGCTGGGCCAGGGCCTCCTGGTCGCCGGCGGCTATCTCCAGCAGCAGCCGGTCCAGCGTCTCGCGCCGGTCCTGCGCCTCCTCTTCCGTTGTCTGCGCCATCAGCAGCATCAGCATGGGCCATTTCTCCTGTCGTCTGGGTAATGCGCCGGGAGGGAATTTTATTGCAGGGCGCATCCCATTTTTTCTCCTATTTTTATACCCCTTTTTTGAAAAAAAAGCAAGAGCCGCCAAGACGGCTCCCGCTCTTCCTCTTACGGGTGCATGGGGAAAAATCCTGCCCGCTCCAGCCCCCGCCGGACGGCGGGACCCAGCGCCATGGCCGCCGCCAGCTTGGCCAGGTCCCCGGGGAGAAAGGGGAACACGCAGGTCCACAGGGCCGGCAGGAGCGCCGTGCCCGACTGGGCGCAGTACCAGGCGGTACCAAGGGCATACAGCACCGCCGTGGCCGCCGCCAGGCCGGCCAGCTGCCCACCCCGGCTCCGGGGAAAGCGCTCCGCCGCCAGGCCGGCCAGGGCGGCCAGCGGGATGTAGCCGATGATATAGCCCCCCGTGGGACCGGCCACCACCCCCAGGCCGGCGGAAAAGCCGTTGAACACCGGCATCCCCGCCGCCCCCAGCAGCACGTATACCCCGGCGGCGGCCGCCGCCCGCCGCCAGCCCAGCGCATAGGCCGACAGGTACAGGGCCAGCGTGCAAAGGGTGATGGGCACCGGCCCCACCGGCACCGCGAAGGGGGCCACCGCCGCGGTCAGTGCCGCCGCCGCCCCGGTCACGGTCAGGGAACGAATGGAAATGCTCCCGCTCTGTCTCATAGTATCCGGCCTCTCTTTCCAGTTTGTAAACCTTTTTTCTTTTGCAGTATACAATCATCTCCTCCCATTGTCAACAAAAACTTTTATCTGGTTGACAAAAATTCCTATCTGTAGGAATTTTTCCCTATATATCGGAAAGTCCTTTGCGCACACAGCAAATTCCTATATATAGGAAAACTCCCCCGCGGGGAAAATTCCTATATATAGGAATTTTGAGGCGAACGAAACCGGCAGCGGCCTGGGCCGCTGCCGGTTCATGTTCCCCTATTCAGGTTTTGACAACCGCGTGGAGCAGGGACCAGACGGCCCACACCAGCGCCACCGCCGCCGTGACGGCGCAGGCCCCCACCATGGCGGGAGTCCAGGCTCCGATGGCCAGGATGTTGCCCCCCTGGAGCTGGGGGCCGAAACTGGCCGCCATCCAGATTCCCCAGATGGCCCAGGCCCCCTTGCCGCCGTAGCGCTGCACCACCGCCCCCAGAATCAGCCCCAGGGCCAGGCCGGCCGCGGCAAACAGCGGCCACAGCCACCCGTCCAGCGCCACCGGCTCTATCCACAACCGCGCCCCATCCGGCGGCGGGCCGGCCTGCTCCAGCACACCCCAGCCCTCTTTCCCCGCCAGGGCCGCCCACAGCCAGGGGCACAGCCAGCGCTCCACCGCGGCCAGAAGGGCCGCCAGGCCCAGGGCGAAGGCCGCCTGAACGCCGGTCAGGCCCACCGTCAGCCCCAGCGCCCGGCGGCGGGTCTGGCTAAAGCGCAGGGCCGTTTGAAAGAACACCATCACGTAGGACAAGCTGGCAATCAGCACCAGGATGGCCGCCGCCGCAGGCAACAGGGCGCCGGACAGCAGCGTCACGCTGCCCGGATTTCTGACGGCCACAATCCATCCGGTGACCAGCTGGGCCAGCAAAAACAGGCCCCCCTCCACCGAGACATAGAGCCACAGGTCCTCCCGGTTCTGGACAACGATTTTTCTCAACATTCCAGCTCACCTCACCGCAAACCTTTGAATCTGCCGCCAGAGGACCGCCTCGGCGGCCGCGCCGGCCGCCAGCATCCCCAGAAGCAGGGCGCCTGGCAGGCTCCTCCACAGGCCGCTCCACCCGCTGTCCATCAGAAAGGCCCAGGCCCCGGCGTCGGAGCGCACCGCCAGCAGCGCCGCGCCGGCCGTCATCAGGAGCATCGCCCCGACGATGACGGCCCCTCCCCAGACCTTAGAGCGGGTGCACAGCAGGCCGCCCACGCAGCCCAGCACCAGGATGGCCAGACAGGCCACGGGGAACAGGGCCAGCGCGGCCCCGCGGAACAGCCCGATGATTCCCCAGCCGCCGTCCGCCCTCCAGCCGGCCAGCGCCGGCAGCAGCGCCAGGGCCAGCTGCAAAAGCCAGCCCGCCCCGGCGCACACCGCCATGGCCCCCTGAAGCGCCCAGAAGAAATCCCGGCGGCGGGCCCCCATGGACAGGGCCAGGTTCAGGCCGCTGCCGCACAGGGAGAAGCCGAATATAAACAGCACCAGCAGCACAAACAGGGGAAAGGCCCCGTAGTAGCTGGCAAACAGGTTGTCCGCCCCCCGGCCCACGCCAGTGGCGCAGCACCCCGCGGCCACCACCGCCCCAAAGGCCGCCAGCGCGGCCATGCCCCGCCAGGTGAAGTGGAGCAGAAAGCGAAATGAACGCAGCATCCCCACCGCCTCCTTATTGGGTATCCCCGTGGCCGCACAGGGCCACAAACACGTTTTGCAGGTTCATGGGGGACACGTCCACCTCCGTCCGGCAGGCGGCGGCCAGCCCGGCGGCGTCCCCCCGGACGGCCGCCGTCTTGCGCCGGCCCAGGCGCTGCACGCTCAGCACCTGCAGGCCGGCACAGGCCCGGTCCACCACCTCCTCCGGGCCGGAGAGGTAGCGGAACTGCTCCACCAGCTCGTCGGTGGGGCTGTTCTCTAAAATGCGGCCCTGGTCCAGGATGACGGCCCGCTCGAACACGCCGGCGGCCTCCTCGATGATATGGGTGGAGACCAGGAAGGTCCGCCCGGTCCGGGTGAAGTCCTCCAGCAGCAGCTGATAAAACCGCTCCCGCATGACCACGTCCAGCCCCGCCACCGGCTCGTCCAGGATGGTGATGGGGGCCTGGCTGGCCAGGGCAATGAGGATGGTCACCATGGACATCTCCCCTCTGGACAGCTGGAATATCTTCTTTTTCCCGTCCAGCCCGAACCCGTCCAGCAGCCGGTTGGCATAGGCCTGGTCCCAGCGGGGCAGATAGATGGCCGCCGCGCCCAGGTAGTGGCGAATCTTCAGGTTGTTCTGTCCGGCGAACAGGTTGGCCTGAAGCTCCCGGGAGAAGCAGATGTCGTCCAGGGCCCGCTGATTCTCCCACACCGGCTGGCCGTTGTAGGTGACGTGGCCGCTGTCCATGGTATTCTGGGCCGTCAGGATGCTCAGCAGGGTGGTCTTGCCCGCCCCGTTGCGGCCAATCAGGCCGTATATCTTCCCCGGCTCCACGGTCAGGTCCAGGTTGTGGAGCACCCGCTTGTTCTGATAGGATTTGCACAGCCCCTCGGCCTTTAAAATTCCAGCGTTCATCCTGTCTCTCCTTCCTTGATGGCCCGGCGCACCATGGCCAGCAGCTCCTCCCCCTCCAGGGCGAGGGAGGCCCCCTCCCTGACCAGGGGTTTCACATAGCCGTCGTAAAAGGCGGCCTTCCTCTTCTGCCGCACCGCCGCGGCCGCGCCAGGGGCCACAAACATCCCGATGCCCCGCTTTTTATAGAGGATTCCGCCGGAGGCCAGCAGATTGACCCCCTTGGCCGCCGTGGCCGGGTTGATGCGGTACGCCCGGGCCAGCTCGTTGGTGGAAGGCACCTGCTCCTCCTCCCGGTACACGCCCCGGAGGATGTCATCCTCTATCATCCGGGCAATTTGCAGATAGATGAGGGACTGGTCGTTCAGCACTCCATACACGCAATCACCTCCAGGCGCAAGGCGCGCCGCGTTTGTTGGTTCATTACTTGTGTAACTAACCATACCACATAAAAATTCCCCTGTCAAGGGGCGGGGGCAAAATTTTTGCCCCCGCCCCCTCATCGGGGGCGGGGGCAAGGGAAAGACTTCTTAGACTCCGGCGGGCTGGGCCTCGCCGGCGGCCCGGACGGCGTCCAGGACGCCCCGGCCCTCGGCCTGTTTGGCGTGCTTCTCCACGTCCAGCCGGTTGCGGGGGCTGCGAATCAGGCAGCCGGCCCCCTGGACGCAGCCCCCCTCGCAGGCCATGCCCTCGATGAGGTTGCCCTCCAGCTTGCCCGCCCGGAGCTTCAGCAGGGCAATCTCGCACTCGCTGACCCCGCTGCAGGCCACCGGCTTCAGCTCAAAGGCGGCGTCCTTCTCCTTCAGGGCCTCGGCCACCGCGCCGGCCACGCCGCCGCTGTGGGCAAAGCCGCGGCCGTAGGGGCTGGCCTCGTCCAGAGGCTCCTCCTCCAGGGCCGCCGGGTCGATGTCCCGGGAGTCGAACAGGGCCAGCAGCTCCTCATAGGTCAGGGCGCAGTCGATGGCGCTCATGGTGCGCCCCAGCTGGAACTCCTTCTTCTTGGCCACGCAGGGGCCGATGAAGATTACCCTGGCGTCGGGGTCCTTCTCCTTCAGGTGCAGGCCAATCATCACCATGGGCGAGGGGGTGTGGGAGACATATTTGGCCAGGTCCGGGTGCTTTTTCTTCACAAGGCCCACAAAGCCCGGGCAGCAGGAGGTGGTGAGCACCCCCTTCTCCACCAGCTCGTCAGACTCCCGGTCGGCCACCATGTCGGCCCCCAGGGCCACCTCGGCCACGCCGTCGAAGCCCAGCTTCCTCAGGCCGGCCACCACCTGCCCGTAGGTGGCGGGGGCGAACTGCCCCACGATGGAGGGGGCGATGACCGCGTAGGTCTTATAGCCCCACTGCCCGCCGCCCCGGAGCATCTGGATGGCGTCCACAATCCAGGACTTGTCCTGAATGGCGCCGAAGGGGCACTGGTACACACAGCTGCCGCAGGAGATACACTTGTTGATGTCGATAAAGGCCTTCTTGTCCGGCCCCATGGAGATGGCGTTGACGGGGCAGCCCTTCTCGCAGGGGCGCTGGGTCTTGACGATGGCGCTGTACTGGCAGGCGTTCAGGCACTTGCCGCAGGTGATGCACAAATCGTGGTCGATTTGGGCCCGGTGGTTGACGATGGTGATGGCGTCCTTGGGGCAGGCGTGGACGCAGCGGGTGGCCAGGCAGCCCCGGCAGGAGGCGCTGACCGTTATCTCGGTGACCGGGCACTCGTCGCAGGCGATGGGCAGTACCTCTACCACGCTGGGGTTGGTCTTGTCCCCCCCCATGGCCAGCTTCACCCGGCTGTTGATGATGGCCCGCTCCTTATAGATGCAGCAGCGCAGGCTGGCGGTGGGGCCGGGGATAATCTTCTCCGGCACATCTAAAATCCCGGTCTGGAGGCGGTCCTCCCAGGCCAGGCGGGCCACCTCGGTGAGCACCTGGGTCTTTAATTCCTGAATCTTGGTCTCGAAGATACGCATTTTCTTTCCTCTCCTCCGGCTGGACGCCGCGATGTCGGGGGGATGTTCTCTCGCCCGGGGCGCGCCCGGGCGCTTGGCTGTTTTCGTCCCATTTTACCTCCGCCCGCCCGCCGGTGTCAATCGCCATTTTGCACCATCGCGCCCCGGTTTGCGCCCCTGGTTTCCACACACTCACCACCCCCTGTCCCGGCGCATAATCTGGGGCATAGCTTCTGTTGTGATGGAGGGTCGCCTATGACTGCTTTGCCGCATATTCAATATTTTCTGGGCGCCAACGCCCCGGGGGGCTTCCGCTCCCTGTACGACCAGCTCATCCCCTATGACACGGCCCGGGCCGTCTATATCCTAAAAGGCGGCCCGGGCTGCGGCAAGTCCACCCTCATGCGCCGGGTGGCCGCCCAGGCGGAGCAGGCCGGGCTGGAGGTGGAGTACATCCTGTGTTCCGGGGACCCGGATTCCCTGGACGCGGTGGTCCTCCCCGGGGCGGGGACCGCCCTGGTGGACGGCACCGCGCCCCATGTGGTGGAACCCAAGCTCCCCGGGGCGGTGGACCGCTATGTGGACCTGGGGGCGTGCTATGACCATGGGGCCCTGTACCCCCTCCGCCGGGAGATTACCCGGTGCATGGCCGGGTACAAGGGGTGCTACGCCCGGGCCTACCGCTGCCTGGGGGCGGCGGCGGACCTCTTCGAGGACCAGCGCGCCGCCCTGCTCACCGACGGGCTGTCCCACAAACTGGCCCGGCGGGCCCAGGGCATCCTGAACCGGGAGGTGCCCCGCCGGAAGGGGGTCCAGCCCGGGCGGGTGAAGCAGCGCTTTTTGGGGGCGGTGAGCTGTCAGGGGAGCTTTACCCTGTACGACACCGCCTTCGCCCAGTGCCAGCGGGTCTATGAGCTGTCTGACAGCTATGGGCTGGGCCACGAGATGCTCCTGCGGCTGCTGGCCGGACTCACCGCCGCCGGGTTTGACGCGGTGGCCTGCCCCGACCCCATGGCCCCGGACCGGCTCTCCCACCTGCTCGCCCCCCAGCGGGGGCTGGCCTTCCTCCCCTGCGCGGGCGGGGAGGCCCTCCCCCGCAAGGCCTACCGGCGCATCCGCCTGGACGCGGCGGCGGACGGGGAGCTGCTGCGCCGCTGCCGCAGCCGCCTGCGCTTTGCCAAAAAAGTGTCCCGGGCGCTGACGGAGGAGGCCGTGACCTCGCTGGCCCAGGCCAAGGCCATACACGACGAGTTAGAGGCCGTGTACCACCCCTATGTGGACTTCGGCCGGGTGGAGGAGACCGCCGGGGCGATTGCCCGGGAGATTTTGTCCCTTTGACGCAAAAGGCCCGGGCGCGCCGCTGGCGCGCCCGGGCCGCGTTTACGCGGGCTGAAAGGGCCGCAGGTCCAGGTCCAGGTCCACATCCCCCTCGATGCCGTCCACCGTCCCGGTATGGGTATACTGCCACAGGTCGAAGTGGTAGAAGAAGTCGGGCTTGCCGTCGTACTCCGCCAGCCAGAGGGTGTACTCGTCCACCTGCCGCAGGTCGTAGCTGAAGTAGCCCAGGTTCTGGTTGAAGTAGACCGCCGGCTCATAGCCCGCCTGGGCCACCCGGGCGCAGAAAGCGGCGGCGCAGCGGGTGAGGGTGCCGCCGTCCAGGCCGTGGGTCCGGGCGGAGGAGACGCCGGTGATGGGCTCCCAGTCAAAGGCCACGGGGTAGGTCACCTGGTAGGGTTCGATGGCGTTGAGCACAAAGGCCGCCTCGGCCTGGGCCTCCTCGGGGGTGACAGCCTGGGAGAAGAAATACACGCCTACCTCCAGCCCGGCGTCCAGGGCCCCGCGGATGTTGCGCTCAAAGCCCTCATCCATCATCAGGCCGCCCTCGGTATAGCCCCGGTAGCCCAAGCGGATGATGGCAAAGTCGATGCCGTCCGCCGCCACCGCCTGCCAGTCAATCTCCCCCTGGTAGGTGGACACGTCGACCCCCGTTTTGGCCCGCAGGCCGTCCTTTTCGTAGGCGACCCGGCCCTTCTCGTCAATGTAAAAGCTTTCCCGGTCATAGGGGTTGCGCGCCAGCCCCTCCACGGCCACCAGAGTCTGGCCTCCGTATTGGAAGGTCTCCGGCTCAGGGGGCAGCGGCTCCTCCCGCAGCGCAAAGTACAGCGCCGTCCCCGAAAGGCCCAGCGCCGCCACGGACAAAATCAGGGCCAATATTCCCATCCAGCTTCCCCTGCCGGGGGCATGTCCCCCGCCGGGCAGATTGTCGTTCATCATGGTTGTCTCCTTCCCGGGCTTCGACAATTT
>CASECK010000128.1 GCA_949286295.1 uncultured bacterium
TATGAGAAAACAACATCGAATGATCCACGCCCTGCTGGCGGCCGCCCTGGCCGCCGGGCTGGTGATCCCCCTCCCGGCGGGAGCGGCCGGGGCCTCCTCCTTTCAGGATGTGAGCGACCCCGCCACGGCGGTGAACGCCGATATCCTGCGCCTGATGGGAGTGGTCTCCGGCGCGGGGGGCAACAGCTTCCGCCCCAATGACAAGCTGACCCGGGCTCAGTTCTGCACCATGGCGGTGAACTTCATGGGGCTGGGAGACCAGGTGGTCCTCCACTCCACCCGCACCATTTTCACCGACGTGCCCTCCAGCCACTGGGCCAGGGGATACATCAACCTGGCCGCCTCCACCATAGTGGACCCGGGCTCCGGGTCCGGCTCGGGGGGCTCCTCTTCCGGGGAGGGGACCACCCCCTCCCCCGGCACCCCTCTGATCGCCGGGGTGGGCGACGGCCGGTTCCTGCCGGAGCAGGAACTCTCTTTCGCCCAGGCGGTTACCATCCTCATCCGGGTACTGGGGTACTCCGGAGACAAGGTGGGCGCGGTGTGGCCGGACGGCTACCTGAACCTGGCAGAGTCCATCGGACTCACAAACGGGATCAGCGCCAAGGCGGGGGATTCCCTCACCCGGGCTCAAGCCGCCCAGCTGTTTGTCAACGCCCTCTCCTGCAAAACCGGGGACGGGAAAGATTATTACACCACCCTGGGCAGCGAGTCCAAGCAGGACACCGTCCTGCTGGCGGTGAACACCGAGACCGACGACGGCTCCGCCATGGGGGCGGTGCGCACTTCAGAGGGCACCTATCTCCCCGACGCGGAGAACGTGGCTCCCACCGCTCTGGTGGGCCGCCGGGGCGTGCTGGTTCTCAACGACCAGAGTGAGATCGTCACCTTCGTCCCCGACGACAGCACTTCGGTGACCATCTCCCTGCTGGACAGCGCGGAACCCAGCTATCTCACCGCCGTGGGCGGCGAGCGCTATACCATCGCCGCCGACACCCCCATCTACACCTCCAGCTCCAGCGATGGGAAATCCTACTCAGAGGGATACGGCTCCCTCACCGCGGGCAGCCGTCTGACCCTGTTCACCCTGCGGGGCAAGGTGACCGCCATCTATGCGGCCACAGCGGCCACAGCGGCGGACGCGGACGCGGTGGTGGTCATGGACCGGGTGAGTTCCGCCGACTTCCACCGGCTCACCGGCGGCGCGACCGGCTACACCATTTTGAAGAATCAGCAGACCATCAGCCTGTCTCAGATTCAGCCTTACGACGTGATCACCTACGACAGCATGTCCAACACCCTGCTGGTGTCCGACCTGCGTCTCACCTGTAAATATCAGAACCCCTCTCCCAGCCCCAAGGCGCCCACGTCCATCACGCTGCTGGGCCACACCTTCCCGGTGCTGGAAAGCGCCTGGAACTTTACCGATCAGGTGTCGGCGGGCGAGCAGGTGTCCCTGCTCATGACGGTGGACGGCCAGGTGGCCGCCATCCTCCCCGCCACCAACGAGACTCGCTCCACCGCGCTGGGGTTCGTCACTGGCGAAACCACGGCGGAACTGTTCCTGCCCAACGGCGGCGTCCTGGAGCTGACGGGCTCGGCCAGCAAGCTGAAGAATCTGAATCAGGTGTGCTTCCTCTCCTCCAGCGATGAAAATACGCTGACCGCCTCCCGCCTCACCGCCCAGAGAGCCCCGGGCGACTTCGATCCCAGCGCCATGACGGTGGGCGGATACAAGGTGGCCCCCGGCGTGCGGGTGTATGAACAGTTCCGGGAGGGCGCTCAGGTGGCGGTCCCCTTGTCCAGCCTGGACTACGGCCTCATCGCCCAGGACCAGATCTCCGCCGCCCACCGCAACAGTTCCGACATCGTGGACGTCATCGTCCTCAACAACGTCACCGGCGACGCCTATACCTACGGCTGGATGTCGGGCCATACCACCGTCACCGAGGAGCCCATTTATGACGACGAGGGCAACCAGACCGGTACCGAGAAAAATTATAGGACCTCCTGGTCCCTGGAAAACCGGAACGTGCTCAAGTTCAATGAGCGCTCCGGCTACGGCGGAAAGAACGGCCAGTTCATCGGCGCGGTGGCCGGTAAGAACAACATGATTATCAGCACCGTTCAGCTCAATGAATTCCAGCAGGTCTCCCCCTCCGACTTCTTCGAGCGTGAGGGCCGCTACTATATCACCCTCAAGGGCCGCACCTACGCCGTGGCCGACAGCGTGGAGTGCTATAAGACGGCTACCGAGAGCTGGTTCAGCCAGGAAACCGGCATGGACCGCCTGCGGGCCTGCCTGGCCTTCTCCAGCAAGCTGACGGTCTACATCGACCCCATCGGCGACAAGGTCCGCATCGTTACCGCAAATTGATCCCAGCGTTCTTAAGGGCGTCAGAAAAGTCCAAGGACTTTTCTGACGCCCTGTCTCAGGCGGATTTTATTCTGCGTAGGTTTTCGACAAACTGAAGGGCGCGGCTCCGGCCGCGCCCTCTTTTTATATACTCGCCGTTTCGAACGCAAAATTAAATTTTATTTTCCTCTTGACTTTAATATTATTTAGTATATACTAAATATAGTTAAATCGTTTGTGAAAGGAGTCTTGAGATGGACCTAGATAAGATTCCAGCCTGGATTTTGGATCTAGAGCCGGAGGACGCCGGGTTTTTAAAGAATTTTGTTCTCAAATCCGGTTCCCTCAAGGAAATCGCCAAGCTGTACTCCGTGTCCTATCCAACCGTCCGGCTGCGGCTGGACAAGCTCATCCAGAAGATCGAGCTCAGCGACCAGAAGGAGGAGGAACCCTTCTCCGCCTTCATCAAGGGGCTGGCCGTGGACGCCCGCATCGACCTGGAGACCGCCAAGCTGATTCTGGACCGGTACCAGCAAGAGGAGCACCGCAGACCCAGTAATATCACACCATTAAAGCAAGATCGGAGGTAAATGGCATGAATCCCGCTCTCACCCTTGTCATCGCGTTTCTCGTCCTCGCATTCCACATCTGGGCCAGCCGCCGGAGCCCCCGGTTCTGGTTTCTGGGAGGCATTGTCCCTCTGGTCTGGTTCGGCCTTCTGGCCTTTCTCTGGTCCCGCGGTCAGATCTCCCTGCCCGCAGACTGGAAGATATTGGTGTTCCCTACGCTGATTCTTCTCCTGCTTTGGCTCAAGGGAAATCTGGCGGCCAAGAAAAGGGAACTGGAGCAGATGAAAGCAAAAGATCTGTGAGGAGGCTTTGCTATGAAGGAAATCATTGTCTTATTGCTCACCTTTGCCATCCTGGCCGTCCAGTATCACCTGGGACTGATGCGCAAACCGGGGTTTGGCGCAGTGCTGCCCGCCGCCCTGGCCGCCCTGTTTCTGGCTGTCAGCTTCTTGGAACGGACAACGGAGTACGGGATCACCGGGCTTCTGTGCGTGCTGGCCGTGGCTGCGGCCTGGGGAGCGGGCCGGCTGAAAGCTGGTAAGCACGAAAAGGCACAGCTGGACCGAATGAAAGCCAAAGACCTATGAAAAGAGCAGGGCGTACGCCCTGCTTTTCATAACTTCCACCGCACGCCTACGGTGAAGACCCCGTCCTTCAATTCCGCGAAGGCGGTGTGGCCCATCTGCTCCGAGAGGGCCTTGACGATGGCCAGCCCCAGGCCGGTGTTCTGGCCGGTGCGCATCTGGTCTGCGGTGTAGAACCGCTCGAACACCCGGGGCAGGTCCTCCTGGGACAGCTCCGGCGCGTCGTTGGAGAAGGAGGTGACCAGCGTCTGCCCCTCCTGATACAGCCGGATGTCCAGGGTTTTGGAGCCGTGCTTCAGGGCGTTGCCGATGAGGTTGGTCAAGATCCGGGTCACCGCCCCCGGGTCGGCGGAGACGGCCGGCGGACTCTCCATCAGCTCCACCGT
>CASECK010000129.1 GCA_949286295.1 uncultured bacterium
CCTATGCCCGGAGCTTGGCCTGGCCCTCCCAGGGGGAGGCGGAGCGCCGGGAGTTTCCAGGCCGGGCCGCCGGGCCCCGCCCGGCCAGAGGATGGGCCGGACGGGCCGGACAGGAGCTGGACGCCCCGGAGGAGGGCGGCCTCCAACCCGCCCGGGGCTGGCAGGCGCCGGGCGGGGAGCGCGGGGACTGGATCGAGCAGGCGGACCGGGCCTTCCGCCGGGACAGCCGCCGGTACGACGGCGGATTTTATCTCTACTGACAAGGAGGAGGGGCATGATTCTATCGCCCATGCGCTACAAGAGCTATACCTGGCCCCATAATCCCCGGGTGTATTCCATCGGCTACGAGCGGAAGATGGCGGTCCACAAGACCCCCTTTGGGCTGTTCCGGCTCCAGGACCTGGGGCGGACCTGCCGGGTGATGGAGGGAGAGGGGGAGTTTGTGGGGGAGGGGGCCTACGCCCAGTTCGGGCAGCTGGCCAATATTTTTTATAACGGCGGGCCGGGGATGCTGATTCACCCCCTGTGGCAGGCGGCCAATGCCTATTTTGTCTCCCTGCGGCTGGAGCAGGAACCCAGAGCCGACTATGTGCGCTATTCCTTCTCCTTCTGGGAGGATGACAGCTGGTACACCGGCCTGGCCACCCGGGTGAGCGGGGCGGGGCAGGACGGCGCGCCCCAGACTGCCGCCGGAAACCAGGGAGGGGGGCAGGCCGCGTGGCACCGGGTGGTCCAGGGAGATACCCTGTGGGCCCTGGCCGGGCGGTACGGCCTGTCCCTGGAGGAGATTGTGGCCCTGAACCCCCAGATTAAAAACCCCAATCTGATTCGGGTGGGGGAGGAGGTGCGGGTGGGGTGACGGCGTATATGACCGGCAGCGCCGGGGAGCGCTGGATGCTGCCCAGCCTGATGGCCTGGCGGCTGGAGTACACCGCCGGCGTGCCCTGCGACAGCTTCTGGCTGAAAAGCACCTGGGACGGGGACAACCACACCAGGCCCGGGGAGTGGGTGCGCTTTGAGGGCTGGCACGAGGGGGAGCAGGTGTTTGCCGGGGTGGTGGACGAGTGCGAGGTGAGCCTGACCGGGGACGGCCGGGTGCTGGAGGTATCCGGCCGGGGGATGGCGGCCCGTCTGCTGGACAACGAGGCCCTGGGTCAGGACTATTTGTCCGCCACGCAGGAGGATATCCTCCGGGACCATGTGACCCCCTATGGCATCCAGGTGGCGCCGGGGGCGGCACTGCCCCCGGTGTCCCGCTTTTCCGTGGCCACGGGCAGCAGCGAGTGGTCGGTGATCTATGACTTTGCCCGCTACCACGGGGGCGTGGCCCCCCGCTTTGACCGCCGGGGACAGCTGGTGCTCACCGGCTGGAGCGGCGGCCAGGAGCGGGTCATTGGCGACGGCACGGCGATTACCGCCCTGACCTGCCGGGACAGGCGCTATGGGGTGCTGTCTCAGGTGCTGGTGCGGGACCGTTGGAGCGGCCGGGTGGAGCGGGTGGAGAACGCCGCCTTCCGCCAGGCCGGAGGAATGGCCCGGCGGGTGCTGACCATGCCGGGACGGAGCAACTATAAAGCCATGCGCTACTCGGGGAAGTTTCAGCTGGATAAGTCGGCCGCCGGGCTGCGGCGGCTGGAGGTCACGGCGGCGGAGGCCTTCTGTGCCTGGCCGGGCGACCTGGTGAGGGTAGAGCGCACCGGCTGGGACTGGAATGGGCTGTACCGGGCGGCGGGCGTAACCGTGGGGCTGGACCAGGGAGGCTGCTGGAGCCGCCTGGAGTTAGCGGACACGGATTTTACAGTGTGAGGTGAGGGAATATGTGGACGTCACAGCGGGACCGGTCGCTGCCGGTGCGGGAGCCGGAGGCGGAGCTGGGGATGGTGACCCTGGGCGGGGACCCGGCCGGGGTAAATATGGGAGGCGAACGGCGGCAGCTTCCGGTGTACGCCCCCGGAGGCTACTGCTGGCGCCCGGCGGCGGGGGAGCGGGTGCTGGTCCTCAAGGCCGGCGCCGAGGGAGAGAGCCCCTGCGTGCTGGGCCGGGAGCAGGACCAGGCGGACCTGGCGCCGGGGGAGGTGCGAATCACTGGGGGCGATAGCGCCGTCTATCTGGGGAAAAGGAGGCTGGAGCTGGTGGGTGAGCTGTTCATCAACGGCACCTCCCTGGAAAAGACGGTGCAGAAGATTATCAAAGAGATGCCGGCGGGACCGGTGGGGTGAGAGGGGGGCGGACGATGGAGCGGATTTTGGTGAACGGGGACTATGTGCCGGACCAGAACGGCGGTCTGAGGGGAGTTTCGGGAGCCCAGGAGGCCCTGGCCCGGGCGCTGTTCCGGCTGACCGCCCGGCGGGGGGCGCTGCCCTTTTTGCCAGAGCTGGGCAGCGAACTGTTTCAGCTGTGCCGGGAGCGGGAATCGGCCCGGCCGGCCCTGGCAGCCCGGTATGTGGAGCAGGCCCTGCGGGACGAGCCGGAGCTGGAGGTGCAGTCCGTCACCCTGACCCGGGAGGGGGAGGCCGGCCGCCTCACCGTGGAGCTGAAGTGGCGGGAGGAGCAGATGAGGGCTGTGCTGACAATCGGAGAGGGAGAGGTGAGGGAGCTTGAACACCGTTGAGGAGATTTACCGGCAGATGCTGGAGGAGTTCCAGGACCGGACCGGACTACAGCCCCGGGAGGGCACGGATTTGTCCGCCCGGTTCTATGCCCTGGCGGCCCAGGTATACGCGCTGTATGCCCAGGCCCAGTGGGTGGTGCGGCAGGCCTTTCCCCAGAGCGCCCAGGGGGAATATCTGGACCGGCACGCCCAACTGAGGGGGCTGGAGCGGAAAGCCGCGTCCCCCGCCCGGGGGGTGGTCCGCTTTACCGCCGGGGAGGAGACCGCCGCGCCCCGGGAGATTCCCAAAGGGACGGTGTGCATGACCACCGGGCAGGTGCGCTTTGAGACCACCGCTCCGGGGGAGATTGCCGCCGGCCAGCTCACCGCGGATGTGCCGGTGCAGGCGGTGGAGCCAGGCCAGGCGGGGAATGTGGCCGCCGGGACCATTGTGTGTATGGCGGTGGCCCCCCTGGGGGTGGCCTCCTGTACCAATCCGGAGGCCTGCGCCGGGGGTGCGGACGCCGAGGAGGACGAGAGTTTGCGCGGCCGGGTGATGGACACTTTCCGCCGGCTGCCCAACGGGGCCAACGCCGCCTTTTATGAGCAGGGGGCCCTGTCCTTTGACCAGGTGGCCGCCGCGGCGGTCATCCCCCGGCCCAGGGGAGTCGGGTCGGTGGACGTGGTTCCGGCCACCCTGACCGGCGTGCCCGGCCAGCAGCTGCTGGAGCAGCTGGAGGACTACTTTCAGCAGCGGCGGGAGATTGCCGTGGATGTTCAGGTACGCGCGCCTGAGACGGTGCCGGTGGACGTGCGCGTCCAGGTGGCCCCCCAGGGAGGCTGGGAGGCGAAGCAGGTACTGGATGGAGTGGAGCGGGCCCTGCGGGAGTGGTTTACCGGCAAGCTGCTGGGCCAAAACGTGCTGCTGGCCCAGCTGGGGAACATCGTATTTGGCTGCCAGGGGGTGGCCAACTACGCCATTGCCGCCCCCACGGCCGACGTGCCGGTGGAGGCGGGGGAGCTGCCGGTGTTGGGAGAGCTGAAGGTGGAGGAGCTGCCATGAGTCACGCCGGGTATCTGCGGGAGCTGCTGCGGCCCCTGGGCGTCTATGATTTGAGCGCCCCGGTCAACGGCGGGGAGTTAGATGTGCAGGGGGCGGCCCTGGACCGGGCCATGGCCCAGCTGGAGGAGATTCACAAAGAAGCGTCGCTGGCCACGGCGGAGGACTGGGGGCTGGAGAACATCGCCCGCCTGCTGGCCCGCCGGCCGGTGGCCGGGCAGCCAAAGCAGCTGGCCGCCGCCCTGGCCGCCCTGCTGCGCATTGGAGGGGACAGCTTTACCCTGCCGGCCATCGGGGACACCATCGCGGGGTGCGGCATCCCGGCGGTGGTGCGGGAGCTGGGGACGGGCCGGGTGGCGGTCTCCTTCCCCGGGGTGGCGGGACAGCCCGAGGAGTTTGCCGGGCTGAAGCGCATTATCGAGGATATCCTGCCCACCCACCTGGGAATCACCTATGAGTTTTGGTATCTCACCTGGCTGGAGCTGGAGGCGCTGTTCCCCAGCTGGGCGGCCATCGAGGAGCGGGGACTGACCTGGGAACAGCTGGAGACCTGTGTGGAGTATCTGTGAGCAAAAAGGCCCCGGGAGGACAGGGGTGTCCTCCCGGGGCTTTTTTGCGCGGGGACGAAAAGAGAGAAAGCGTTAGGACCAAAGTCCGATGTTGAAGGCGATGATAGAGGCGTTGAAGAAGTCGATGAACAGGCTGCCCACCATGGGGATGGCGAAGTAGGCCACGGGGGAGGGGCCGTAGTTCTTGGTGACCACCTGCATATTGGCCATGGCGTTGGAGGTGGCCCCCATGCCGAAGCCGATGTAGCCGGCGGTCATCACGGCGGCGTCGTAGTCCTTGCCCATGACCCGGAACACCACAAAGTAGGCGAACACGAACATCAGGACGATTTGGGCGCCCAGGGTGACAATCATGGGCAGAGCCAGACCCACCAGTTCCCACAGCTTCAGGCCGGACAGGGCCATGGCCAGGAAGAGAGACAGGCACATATTGCCGATGGTGTCGACCTCTTCGGCGGGGAAGTGGACGTGCATGACCAGGTCCATCACATTGCGGACCACCACGGCGGTCAGCATGGCGCCGATGTACCCGGGGAAGCTGAAGCCAAACAGCTGGGTCAGCCAGGTACTGACCTGATTGCCGATGCCCATGGCCAGCATGATAACCATAAAGCCGGTGATGAAGAGGGGGCTGGAGGAGGTGAAGGACTCGTTCTCGGTGGCCACGTCGGTGGCCAGGTCAGAGCCGGCCTGCACGTTGGCGTGGGAGGAGATGGTGCACTTCAGGTTGTGTTTCTTGATGAGAAGCCGGGCGGTGGGGCCGCCCATCATGGAGCCGGACACCAGGCCGAAGGTGGCGGCGGCCACGCTGACCACGGTGCCGGCCTGCGCGCCGGCCTCCTCAAGGCTGGGGCCGATGGCGGCGGCAGTGCCGGGGCCGCCAATCAGGGCGATGGCGCCGCAGCCGATGCCGTACAGGGGATTTTCGCCCATCAGATACATGATGCCTCCGCCCAGACCGTTTTGCAAAACGATCATGATGATGCCGAGGATGAGCAGCAAAATCACGGACTTGCCGCCCTTGAGCAGGGCGGGCAGGCTGACCGTGAAGCCCACGGTGGTAAAGAACATGGTCATAAAGACCGTTTGCAGGGTGTCGTCAAAGGTGATCATGGCCACGCCGGCGGCGTACAAAATTACGTTGACAATGGCGAAGCACAGGCCGCCCACCAGGGGGGCGGGGATGCAGTAGCGGTTGAACACGGAGACTTTGTCCGTGATCAGATTGCCCAGCCAGAACATGGCCGCGCCCAGAGCGACGGCGTGGTACATATTCAGGTTGATTTGCAGCATTTCCATAATTCTCTCCTACCTTCTTCCCGTTTCAGTTTTTCTGCTGGTTGAACGTTCAGGGTGGGAAACTCGAGCTTCGAGGCCAGCGTACCATATGGAAGCGCCCTGGAAAAGAAACAGCATATAAAGAAAATGAGAAAAACCGCTAAAAAGTTGTTAATATTACATAAAGTATCGCAAAATTTCAAAAAGTTTCAACGAAAAAACAGGAAAAAAGGTCCTGGAAGTTGTCTGTTCAGACAATTCCAGGACCCTGCTGCTAAGGACCAGGCCGCCGGCTCAGCTGCGGTTTTGCGCCTCCACCAGCCGCACGCCGCAGTACTGCTCCCGCAAGCGGGGCTTCTCGATTTTGCCGGTGGGGTTGCGGGGCACGGGGGCGAAGATGATTTTCCGGGGGCGCTTGTACCGGGGCAGGTCCATGCAGAACTGGTTGATTTCGCTCTCGGTGCAGGTCATGCCGTCCTTGACCTGGATGATGGCCGCGGCGATCTCCCCCAGCCGGTGGTCGGGCAGGCCGATGACGGCCACGTCGTGGACCTTGGGATAGGCGGCCAGGAAGGACTCAATCTGGACCGGGTAGAGGTTTTCGCCCCCGGAGATGATGACGTCCTTCTTCCGGTCCACCAGGAAGATAAACCCCTCCTCATCCTGCCGGGCCATATCCCCGGTGTGCAGCCAGCCCTGCTTGAGCACCTCGGCGGTGGCCTCCGGGTTGTGGTAGTAGCACACCATGACGCCGGGGCCCTTGACGCACAGCTCGCCCACCTGGCCCTGGGGGACGGGGCGGTCCTGCTCGTCCACAATCTTGGCCTCCCAGCCGTAGCCGGGCACGCCGATGGCCCCCACCTTGCGGATGTTGTCCATCCCCAGGTGGACGCAGCCCGGGCCGGTGGACTCGGACAGGCCGTAATTGGTGTCGTACTTGTGGTGGGGGAAGTAGCCCATCCAGTGCTTGATGAGAGAGGGGGGGACCGGCTGGGCGCCGATGTGCATCAGCCGCCACTGGGACAGCTGGTAGTCCTCCAGGCGCAGCTCCCCCCGGTCCAGCGCGGCCAGGATGTCCTGGCACCAGGGCACCAGAAGCCAGACGATGGTGCACCGCTCGGCGGAGACGGCCTGAAAGATGGCCTGGGGGGAATTGCCCTTGAGCAGCACCGCCTTTCCCCCGGTGAACAGCGAGCCGAACCAGTGCATTTTGGCCCCGGTGTGATACAGGGGCGGGATGCACAAAAACACGTCCTCGTGGCAGGTGGCGTGGTGGATGGCCTCCATCCGGGCGGACTGGGCCAGGGCCCGGTGCCGCAGGAGGATGGCCTTGGGAAAGCCGGTGGTGCCGGAGGAGTAATAGATGGCGGCCTCGTCCTCGTCGTCCACCAGCACCTTGGGGGCCACGCTGGAGCAGTTGGCGGTGGCCCGGTGATAGTCCTCGGCAAAGTGGGGGCAGCTGTCCCCCACGAAGAAGAGGAGCATCTGATGGGAGATTTTGGGCACGATGTCCTCCACCCGGCCGGTGAACTCCGGGCCGAAGAACAGCACGTCCACATCGGCCAGCTTCAGGCAGTAGTCAATCTCCTCCGAGGTGTAGCGGAAATTCAGGGGCACCGCGACGGCCCCGGCCTTTAAGATTCCAAAGTAGATGGGCAGCCACTCCAGGCAGTTCATCAGCAGGACGGCCACCTTCTGCCCCTTGCGGATGCCCCGGCCCAGCAGCAGGTGGGCCACCCGGTTGGCCTTCTCGTCAAAGACGGACCAGGTGATTTCCCGGCGGTAGGGGGCGGCGGCGGAGGGCTGAATCAGCTCGTACTCTTTCCAGGTCACCCGCTGCCGCTCCTGAATCTCGGGGTTGATTTCCACCAGAGCGGTCTCCTCGCCGTAGAGCTTGCTGTTGCGCTCCAGCAGGTCGGTGATAGGCATGGCGTCAAGTCCTTTCCATCCGGAGGCGGCCTCCGGACACTTCATTGGTTTTACTCGTTGAAGTATCATACCCGATTTTCCGCCGCCTGTCAAGTGCAAACCGCCTCCGGCCAGGGAAAAAGAGCTTGACAAATGGGACGGCGGGTGTATAATGCAAGCAATCAAATGCGATGACGGAGACACAGTAGCGCGCGCCTATGGCTGTTCAGAGAGGTCCTGGCAGGTGCGAGGGGCACGGCCGCGCGCGTGAAGTTTCACCTCCCGAGCGGTCCGGGGAAAGGCGCGTGGCGCTGAGTAGAGCGGAACGGGGGCCTCCCGTTACAGGGGCGGGGTGCTGTCTGTCACCCGTCGAGGCCGTGCCCGCGAGGGGCGGCGAATAGAGGTGGTACCGCGGGGGTCCGGCCCCCGTCCTCTGACCGGTGGATGACCGGGCAGAGGTTTTTTTATACCCTTTTCCGGCCGCGGGGGCCGGTTTGACCGGAAAAAGATTGCCAGAGCTCTTTACCTTTGCGCTTTTATGTGCTACACTTTACATGAGTAAA
>CASECK010000130.1 GCA_949286295.1 uncultured bacterium
ACGCCATGCCGTTTATGGAGGACAGCTCCAACGGCGACGAGCGCTTTGCCCGCAACCGGGTCCGGCGCCGGGTGATGCCCGTGCTGGAGGAGATTGCCCCCGGCTTTCCCGGGCGCCTGGCCGCCTCCGCCGCCCTGCTCCGGGCCGACGAGGAGTTTCTGACGCAGCTGGCCCGGCAGGTTGCCGCTCAGGCCGTGCCCCGGGAGGGGGGGCTGGCCATTCCGGCCGGTGAGCTGGCCCGCGCGCCGGAGCCGGTGGCCGCCCGGGCCGTCCGGCTGCTGCTGGGGCGGCTGTGGGGCGGAGAGGAAAACTGCGCCAGCGTCCACCTGCTGTCCGTGCTGGCCCTGTGCCGGGGAGAAGACCCCTCCGCCCAGGTCCACCTGCCCAACGGCAGCGTTGCCCGGCGCTGTTATGGGCAGCTGCTGCTGACTGCCGGACAGGGGCCCGCCGCGCTGGAGCCGGGCCGGCTGCCCATGCCCGGGCGGATGGAGGCGGGACCTTGGGTGCTGTCCTGCCGCAGAGAAGTCTATCAGGGGCAGCCCCAGGGGCCCTGGGAGTTTTGGCTGGATGGCGCGCTGGAATCGCTCTTAGTGCGTCCCCGGCGCACCGGGGACCGGCTTGCCCTGCCGGGGCGGCCGGCCAAGAGCGTAAAAAAGTGGATGATCGAGGCCCGCCTGCCCCGTTTCCAGCGGGAGTGCCTGCCTGTGTTCGAGGGGGAGCGGGGCCTGGCCGCCGCCGCCGGACTGGGGCCGGACGAAGGCTGTCTGTCCCAGAGGGGGCGGCCGGCCTGGCACATCTCCATCCTGCCCCGGCCGGAGGATGGACCGGGCGCGCCATAGGCGGCGGGGACGGAACAATTTCATCATACAAGAGAGGAAGAGAGCCGAGATGCTGGAGAAAGATATTCAACAGGTCCTGTTTACCCAGGAGCAGATAAGCGGCCGGGTGAAGGAGATTGCCCAGGAGATTCAAAGGGACTACCAGGGCGGGGAAATCATGCTGATCAGCGTGCTGCGGGGGTCCTTTGTGTTCATGGCCGACCTGTGCCGGGCCATCGACCTGCCCTGCACTGTTGACTTCATGGCCGTCTCCTCCTACGGGAAGGGGACCTCCTCCAGTGGGCAGGTGCAGATTACCAAGGACCTGTCCGAGGATATCTCCGGACGGGACATCATCGTGGTGGAGGACATCCTGGACAGCGGGAACACCCTGAGCTACCTGCTGAAGCTGCTGGAGCACCGGCGCCCGGCCTCCATTCGCCTGTGTACCCTGCTGGATAAGCCGGAGCGGCGGGTGAAGCCGGTGCAGGTCCACTACTGCGGGTTTTCCATCCCGGACGCGTTTGTGGTGGGGTACGGCCTGGACTACGCCGAGCGGTACCGCAACCTGCCCTATATCGGCATTCTCAAACCAGAGGTATACGGCGGCTGAGCCGGGCGGCGGCCAGACCGCAGGAGAGAAAGGAAACAAGCCTATGAGACGCATATCCCCCCGGGAAGTCACGTTGTATCTGCTGCTGGGCATGATGGTCCTGTTCGCGTTCTCCTCCCTGAACCGGACGGAGCAAGAGGACGCGCCCACATACAGCCAGATTCGCGCCCTGTTCGACCAGCAGCGGGTGGAGTACTTCACCCTGGAGGGCAAGACCCTCACCCTGACCGTCCGCGGCGAGGACGGCCAACCGGCCCAGCGCCTGGTCTATCACCTGGCGGAACCCATGATTTTCTACCAGGATATGCGCCAGCAGATTGACGAGCAGACGGCCAGCGGCGTGCTGAAGGGGTACGACTACCCCCCGGGAATAGAGAGCGCCTGGTGGTATGACCTGCTGCCCTACCTGGCGGCGGCCGCGGTGGTAGGGCTGTTCTGGTTTTTGATGACCCGCCAGCGCAGCGCGGCGGGCGGGGGCGGCGCGCCGGACCAGGCCCGTTTTGGCCGGGCCCGGACCCGCACCCTGTCCGACCAGTCCCGCAAGGTCACCTTCGACGACGTGGCCGGGGCGGAGGAGGAGAAGGAGGAACTGCAGGAGATTGTGGACTTCCTGCGGGACCCCCAGAAATTCTCCGGCCTGGGGGCCCGGATTCCCAAGGGAGTTTTGCTGGTGGGACCGCCGGGCACCGGCAAGACCCTGCTGGCCAAGGCGGTGGCCGGCGAGGCCGGGGTCCACTTCTTGTCCATCTCCGGCTCCGACTTTGTGGAGCTGTACGTGGGCGTGGGCGCCAGCCGAGTCCGGGACCTGTTCGACCAGGCCAAACGGGAGGCCCCCGCCATTGTCTTTATTGACGAGATTGACGCGGTGGGCCGCCAGCGGGGCGCCGGCCTGGGCGGCGGCCACGACGAGCGGGAACAGACCTTAAACCAGCTGCTGGTGGAGATGGACGGCTTTGGCTCCAACGAGGGGGTCATCGTCCTGGCCGCCACCAACCGGCAGGACATCCTGGACCCGGCCCTGCTGCGGCCCGGGCGGTTTGACCGGCAGGTCTATGTGGGCCTGCCCGACATCAAGGGGCGGGAGGCCATTTTAAAGGTCCACGCCAGGCACAAGCCCCTGGCCGAGGACGTGTCCCTGCGGCGCGTGGCCCAGGCGACCGCCGGGTTTACCGGCGCGGACCTGGAGAACCTGCTCAACGAGGGCGCCCTGCTGGCCGCCCGGGAGGACCGCCGGTTCATCACCGGGGCGGACCTGCACAGCGCCATGATGAAGGTCATCGCCGGGCCGGAGAAGCGCAGCCGGATGGTGACCGAGCAGGCCAAGCGGCTTACCGCCTACCACGAGGCGGGCCACGCGGTGGTCATCCACGAGCTGCCCACCCAGGACCCGGTCAATCAGATTACCATCGTGCCCCGGGGAATGGCGGGAGGGATGACCATCTCTCTGCCCACGGAGGACAGGGACTACCGCTCCAAAAAGGAGCTGGAGGAGCAGGTGGCCGCCTGCCTGGGCGGCCGGGTGGCCGAGCAGCTGGTGCTGGGGGACATTTCCACCGGCGCCTCCAGCGACATCCGGAAGGCCTCTCAGATTGCCAGGGCCATGGTGACCAAATACGGCATGAGCGACAAGCTGGGGGCTATCTCTTACGGCGGCGAGAGCAACGAGATTTTCATCGGCCGCTCCATGGCGCAGACCCGCGCCTACTCCGAGGAGGTGGCCGGCCTCATCGACCAGGAGGTCCGGGACATCGTGGAGCGGGCCTGCCGCCGCTGCGAGGAGATTCTG
This sequence comes from uncultured bacterium, assembly GCA_949286295.1. Taxonomy (GTDB): domain Bacteria; phylum Bacillota; class Clostridia; order Oscillospirales; family Oscillospiraceae; genus Lawsonibacter. Next base: position 3,218 of record CASECK010000130.1, read on the forward strand.
ACCCGCTGCCGCGGGCAGCTGGAGGCCACCGCCCAGTATCTGCTGGAGCATGAGACGATGGACGCCAAGACCTTTGAGCAGATGTTCCTCCCCCTTCCGGAGGGCGGATAAGCGGACTCACCGGTCCGGAGAAAACAGGAACGCGCGGCCCGCCGGGCCGCGCGTTCCTGTTTTCTTTTGGGTGTTATCCCCGGCCCGCCTTGGCCAGCGCCAGTTGGTGATAGCGCAGCAGATTGGACTCAGGGTCCAGCTTGGCCTCCAGCAGAGGCTTGTGACAGGCCAGGATGGTGGAGATACCGGGGCCGTGGCCGCTGACCAGACAGTCGCTGTGGATGACCACGCCGATGGCGCAGGCCCCCCGGAAAAAGCCGCGGCCGTGGGTGTTGTCGCAGTCCTGAAGCAGCACCAAATCGCCGAAGCGCAGCTTGTCCAGGCCCAGGCGGGCGATTTCCTCCCGGTCGGCGGTCATCATATCATAGTCGCCGGTATAGCAGTTGCCGCTGCCGATTCCCGAACCCATGAGGTAGGGCGGGACCACGCCGGCCACCGGGACAATCAGCTTGCCGTCCTTCTCCTGGATGGGGATGGCGTCCAGCACGTCGGGGTCCAGACTCTGGACCTTCACATCGGGGTAGTCCAGCAGCTCCAGCCCCTGGCCGTAGGCCTCCACCAGGATGTTGTCCCCGATGGCCATTTTGTACAGGTCCTCCTCCGGGAAGGAGGCGATGACGTGCTCGATTCCGCCGTGCTTGCCGGTGACAAAGCCCACGGCGCCCTTGGCGTCGCCCGAGACGACCCGGGCCTTGTTGCCCAGGCAGGAGAACACCATGAAGGCGTTGTTGCTGTTCTTGTCGGCATTCTGCATGGACACGCCGGGCTCCACGTGGTCGCCGGCCAGGCCGAAGGCGCAGTCGCCGAGCTTCACGTTATAGGTGATGCCGCCGATGGCGGGGACCAGGAAGGACTCCCCATAGGCGTTGACCCGGATTTCAGACCCGGAGGGGTGGTGGGCCGAACCCTGGACGGACATCTTGACCAGCTTGTCCCGATTGGTTCTCATGAGATATGACTTCCTTTCCAAGTGTATTCATCACGCCCGGTTGGGCAGGGCGTCCAGCTCCCGCTGGGTCAGCAGGACCCAGTGCTCGTCGGCAATCTGCCGCCAGATAAGCTCCTCATCCTCGCCGCGGTAGTCCCGGGGGTCATAGTGGATGCGCTTGCGTGTGCGCTCCGTTCTGGGGTCGGGCCGGGGAATGGCGGACAGCAGGGATTTGGTGTAGGGGTGGACGGGGTTACCGTACAGCTCGCTGCTCCGGGCCAGCTCCACGATTCGGCCGCTCTCCATCACCGCCACCCGGTCGCTGATGTACTTGACCATGGACAGGTCGTGGGCGATAAACAGGAAGGTCAGGTGCTTTTCCTTTTGCAGGCGTTTGAGCAGGTTGACAATCTGGGCCTGAATGGACACGTCCAGGGCGGAGATGGGCTCGTCGGCGATGATGAACTCTGGCTCCACCGCCAGGGCCCGGGCGATTCCAATGCGCTGGCGCTGCCCGCCGGAAAACTCGTGGGGGTAGCGGTTGGCGTGCTCGCTGCTCAGCCCCACGGTCTTGAGCAGCTCGTACACCCGGGCTTTCATCTCCTGCCGGGGCATATGGGGCTGGTTGTACAAGATGCCCTCGGCCACGATATCCATAACGGTCATACGGGGGTTCAGGCAGGCGTAGGGGTCCTGAAAAATCATCTGCATCTTGCTGCAAAGGGCCCGGCGCTCCTTCTTGGGGGTGGAGCTATCGATGAGATGGCCCTTGAAGGTGATGCTCCCCCCGGTGGGTTCGCTCAGGCCGATGATGAGCTTGCCGGTGGTGGACTTGCCAGAGCCGGACTGCCCCACCAGGCCGAAGGTCTCGCCCTGGTAGATGTGGAAGGAGACGTCGTTGACCGCCTTGAAATAGCTGCGGCTGCCGGTCTTGAAGGTTTTGGTCAGGTGCTCTACCTGGAGCAGGATATTGTCTTCCATGGTGACGCGCTCCCCCTTTCTCACCGTCTCTGTCTCAGCTTGGCAAGCGGAGACTCGATTTTCGGGGCATATTCATGGAGCAGCCAGGTAGCTGCGTAGTGGGTGGGGCTAATCTGGAACATGGGGGGCTGCTGCTCGAAATCGATTTGCATGGCGAACTTGTTGCGCACAGCGAAGGCGTCCCCCTTGGGCGGATTGATGAGGTCAGGGGGCGAGCCGGGGATGGACCACAGCTCGTCTTTGGAATCGCTCATGGAGGGCATCGAGGCCAGCAGGCCCCAGGTGTAGGGGTGGGCGGGGGAGTAGAACACCTCGTCAGAGGTGCCCACCTCCACGATTTTTCCGGCGTACATCACCGCCACCCGGTCGGCCACGTTGGCCACCACTCCCAAGTCGTGGGTGATGAAGATGATGCCGATGTTCAGCTTCTTCTGCAGGTCCTTAATCAGGTCGATAATCTGGGCCTGGATGGTCACGTCCAGAGCGGTGGTGGGCTCGTCGCAGATGAGGATGCGGGGGTTGCAGGCCAGGGCGGCGGCGGTGACGATACGCTGGCGCAGTCCGCCGGAGAACTGGTGGGGGTACTGCTTATAGCGCTGTGCCGCGTCCTTAATCTCCACCAGGCGCATCAGCTCGATGGTGCGCTCCCGGGCCTGCTTCCGGTCCATCTTCTGGTGCTTGATCATGCTCTCGGAAATCTGCTTGCCGATGGTCATACAGGGGTTCAGAGAGGTCATGGGGTCCTGGAACACCATGGCGATGTCCTTGCCCCGCAGGTGTTCAAACTCCTTCTCCTTCATGGTGGTGATGTCCCTGCCGTTGTAGCGGATGCTCCCGGCGGTGATGGAGCCGTTGGAGGCCAGCAGGCCCATGATGGCCTTGGTGGTCACCGACTTGCCAGAGCCGGACTCGCCCACGATGGCCAGGGTCTCGCCGGCGCTCAGGTCGAAGTCCACCCCCCGCACCGCCTGGACGGTGCCGCCCTGGGTCTGGAAGTTGACGTGCAGTCCTCGTACTTCTAACAGTTTTTCCATAGATACACCCCTCACTTATTCCGCATGGTGGGGTCGATGGCGTCCCGCAGGCCGTTGGCGAACAGATTGAGGCACAGCATCAGCACGCTCAGCACCAGCGTGGGGTAGAGCATCAGATAGGGATAGGTGCGCAGGGAGTTGTACCCGTCGTTGATGAGCACGCCCAGGGAGGCGGCGGGGGCGGGCAGGCCCAGGCCAATGAAGGCCAAAAAAGCCTCGTAGAAGATGGCGTTGGGGATGTTGAAGGTGATGGCCACCACCACGGTGGGCAGAATGTTGGGCAGCATATGCTTGAGGATGATTTGATAGGGCTTTGCCCCCAGGGTGCGGGAGACCATCACGTATTCCTGGTTTTTGATTTTCAGCACCTGCCCCCGGGTGACCCGGGCCATGCCAATCCAGGAGGTGAGCACCATGGCCAGGGACATGGTGAAAATGCCCGGCTTGAACACCAGCAGGAACAAAATCATGACCACCAGGTCGGGGATGCTGCCGATAATCTCGGTAAAGCGCATCATCAGATTGTCCACCCGGCCCCCGTAGTAGCCGGCGATGCCGCCATAGGTCACCCCGATGCACAGATTGATGACCACGGCCAGCAGGCCGATGTACAGGGAGATGCGCACGCCGTACCAGGTGCGGCTCCACTGGTCCCGGGCCAGGGTGTCGGTGCCGAAGAAGAAATACTCGTCCTCGATGCCCCGCTGCGCGTACACGTCCACCCCCTGGCTGTCGGTGCCGTCGAAGATTCCGAAATCCTCCAGCACGGGGATGCGGGGCGGCAGCTTCACATAGGTGCGCATGGGCTCAATCTGCTCGTGATAGGCGTGGGGGCTGCAGAAGGGGGCCACCACGGCGGCCAGGGAGAGGAAGACCAGCACGAACAGGCTGAACATGGCCATTTTATTTTTGACCAGGCGCCCCTTCACGTCCTGCCAGAAGGTGAAGCTGGGCCGGCTGTTCTGCTCTAAGTCCTCCGGGCGGCCCTCCACAAACACGAACTTGGAGGGGTCGGGCGCCTGGACGGCGGAATTGGCGCGAAGCGAATCGGAATTACTCATTG
>CASECK010000131.1 GCA_949286295.1 uncultured bacterium
ACGCCATCGTCAACGCCGCCAACGAGAGCCTGCTGGGGGGCGGCGGGGTGGACGGGGCCATCCACCGGGCCGCCGGGCCGGAGCTGCTGGCCGAGTGCCGCACCCTCCGCGGCTGCAAAACGGGACAGGCCAAGCTCACAAGGGGCTACCGCCTGCCCGCCCGGTATGTGATTCACACCGTGGGCCCCATCTGGCGGGGCGGGGGCCACGGGGAGCGGGAGCTGCTGGTCTCCGCCTACCGCAGCTCTCTGGAGCTGGCCCTGGAGCACCGCTGCGAGACGGTGGCTTTCCCCCTCATCTCCGCCGGCGTATACGGCTATCCCCTGGACCAGGCCCTGACGGCGGCGGTGGAGACCATCGGGGCCTTCCTGCGCTCCCACGAAATGACCGTCTTCCTGGCGCTCTTTGACCAGGCCGCCTGCGCCGCCGCCGTCCGCCTCTTTGCCGGCCTGTGGAGCGCGCCCGGCGCCGCCCCGCCCCAGGGGCTCCACGGGTAGCCGGGGAGGGCCGTATGTACCGCAGGCCGGGCGCCACGGCAAAAACCAGCTTTTGAACGAAGGGGTGCCCATGACAATCAGAAAAGTGGAAGAGAATAAAAAGCAGTACCTCTCCTTGCTTTTGCTGGCCGACGAGCAGGAGGATATGGTCGACCGCTATCTGGAGCGGGGGACCATGTATGTGCTGGAAGACGGCGGCGTCAAGGCCGAATGCGTGGTGACCGATGAGGGCGGCGTCTTAGAGGTGAAAAACCTCGCCGTGGAACCGGCGGCCCAGGGCAAAGGCTATGGGAAGGCCCTGTTGGACTTCCTCGTTCAAACCTACGCCGGGCAGTATCCGGCGCTGTGGGTGGGCACCGGGGACAGCCCCTCCACCGTCCCCTTTTACGAGGCCTGCGGCTTTCGCAGGCACCACCGGGTCAAGCATTTCTTCCTGGAGCACTACGCTCACCCCATCTATGAGGGCGGGGTCCGGTTGACGGACATGGTGTATCTACAGCGGGTGCTGTAACCCCCTTCTCCCCCCTGCCCGTTTCCGGGAGGGATTGATAGGCCGGGAACCATATCCATTCTGGCGGCCTTTTGGTATCTAAAGACCGGAGTGCCGCCACAACCCGTCTCTTTCATCTTGGCGTATCGCCTCTACCTGGTATTCCTCCCGGCATCATGGAGGGTGGGCCTTTTCTGGAAGGCCCGCCCTTTGTCATAGTTTTGATGATTGAGGAACTACCAGGAAGGTTCCCGTCACAGTCTCTCCCGCGGTCTTCACGGGCACCGGCCGCGGGGTAGCAGCCCAAAGCGTGAATGTCCGAGGCCTGTTGCCATCAGCCATAGCACATTTGTAAATCTTTTTCCAGATTTATCTCGCCTTTTTCTCCGGGCAGTGCTATAATGACTGCAATACCAGTTTTCCATTCTCGCAGAAGGGAAGCGATCGTTTGGCGGCCGCGGCGCGAATCAGGGTGCTACGAAACAGCGAGACCGATATGACCCAGGGCAGCGTATTCCGGCACCTGCTCTCTTTTTCCATGCCTCTGCTGCTGGGCAACATCTTTCAGCAGCTCTACAACACCGTCGACACCTGGGTGGTGGGCAATTTTGTCAGCGACGCGGCCTTCTCGGCGGTGGGGACAGTGGCCCCCATCATCAATATGCTCATCGGCTGCTTTATGGGGCTGGCCAGCGGCGCGGGGGTGGTCATCTCCCAGTACTTCGGCGCCAAGCGCTATGACAAGGTCCAGGACGCGGTGCACACCTCCGTGGTACTGACGGCTATCCTCTCTGTGGCCTTCACCATTCTTGGCGTGGCCATGACCCCCCTCATGCTCCGGTTCATGAAAACGCCGGCCAACGTCTTCCCCGAGTCCGCTTCCTACCTGACCATCTACTTCGCCGGGATGGCGGGGCTGATGTTCTACAACATGGGGGCGGGCATCCTCCGGGCGGTGGGGGACTCCCGGCGGCCCTTCTACTACCTGGTGGTGGCCGCGGTGCTCAACACGGTGCTGGACCTGGTGTTCGTCATCGTGTTCCGGATGGGGGTGGATGGCGTGGCCTACGCCACCATCATCGCCCAGGCTGTCTCCGCCGTTTTGACCATGGCCTCTCTGCTGCGCACCACCTCCTGCGTCCGGGTGGAGGTCAAAAAACTGCGTCTGGACGGCACCATGCTCTACCAGATTCTTCAGGTGGGCATCCCCGCCGCCCTACAGATGGCGGTCACCGCCTTCTCCAATGTGTTCGTCCAGTCCTATATCAACCAGTTCGGCTCTGACTGCATGGGCGGCTGGACCGCCTATGCCAAGATGGACCAGCTGCTCTTCCTGCCCATGCAGTCCCTGGCCCTGGCCTCCACCACTTTCGTGGGGCAGAACCTGGGCTGCGGCCAGCGGGAGCGGGCCCATAGGGGGGTGCAGATGTCCCTGCTCATGGCCGTGTCGGTGACGCTGGCCATGTCCCTGAGCGTCATTCTGGCCGCCCCCCAGATTGTGGCCTTCTTCAACTCCAGCCCCGCGGTGGTGGAGTACGGCACCCTGTTCCTGCGCCGGCTCACCCCCTTCTATGTGCTGTGCTGTGTCAACCAGATTTACTCCGGCGCCCTGCGCGGCGCGGGCAACAGCCGGGCTCCCATGGTAATCATGCTGCTCTCCTTCGTGCTGTTCCGGCAGGTGTACCTGTTTGTCATGTCCACCTTCATCAGCAACACCATCCTGCCCCTGGCCATGGGCTACCCCGCCGGCTGGCTGGTGTGCAGCAGCGCCACCCTGCTCTATTACCGCCACGCCGCCCGCCGGGGCACCGCCCTGAATCTGAACATGGACGGCCGCCCCCAGCCATAAGCTGACAAGCCCTCCGCCGGCATGGCCGGCGGAGGGCTTTCCGCTGTTCTCTCAGTCCAAACCGAACCGGTAGACCGTCCGGTGCGCATACCTCTCCCCCGCCCGCAGCACCGGACTTGGAAAGCCGGGGTGGTGGACCGCGTCGGGGTAAAACTGGGTCTCCAGGGCAAAGCCGCTGCGGTTTTCATAGCGGGCGCCCCCCTTTCCGGCCGGGCAGCCGGCCAGAAAGTTGCCGGTATAAAACTGGATGCCTGGCATGGTGGTCTCCACCTCCATGGCGATTCCGGTGTCCGGGGCCGCCGCCCTGCCCGCCGGACGCAGCTGTCCGGGCTGGCCGTCCACCGCCCAGTTATGGTCATAGCCCCCCGCCCACAGCAGCTGGGGGAAGTCCCCGCCAATCCGCGCCCCGATTTGGACGGGCTGGCGCAGGTCCATGGGGGTGCCCTCCACCGGGGCCAGCTGGCCGGTGGGGATGGACTGCCGGTCCGCCGGGGTGTAGTACTGGGCGCACAGCTGAATCCTGTGGTCCAGCACATCCCCTCTGCCCTGGCCGGACAGATTGAAGTAGCTGTGGTTGGTCAGGCTGCACACCGTGTCGGCGTCGCTGCGGGCCTCGTAAAAGATGGAAAGGCTCTTCTCCTCTAACGTATAGGTCACCCGCACCTCCAGCCGGCCGGGATAGCCCTCCTGCCCGTCGGGGCTGACCAGGCGCAACACCGCCTCATTCTCCCGCAGCTCCTCCACCGTCCACACCTGCCGGTCAAAGCCCACCTGGCCGCCATGGAGGTGGTTGGGGCCGTTGTTGACAAACAGGGGGTACTCCCGGCCGTTGAGGGAGAAGCGCCCGCCGGCAATCCGGTTGGCGCACCGGCCCACGATGGCGCCGATATACTTGTCCTGGACCCGGTAGTCCTCCAGCGTGTCAAAACCCAGCACCACGTCGGTGGGCGCGCCCGTCCGGTCCGGGACCGTCAGGGAACGGACCGCCCCCCCATAGGTGATAATCGCAGCTGTGATTCCCGCGCCGGCGAGGGTAATCTCCTCCACCGGGGCGCCGTCCGGCATGGCGCCGAAGGGCCGGATATTGCTTTGCCGCATCAGGCCTTCTCCCCCTTTTTCCTGTGTACCTGAATTATACTCCCCCGCCGGGTTCCTGGCAACAAAAACCGCCGCTTTTTGTTGACGGTGGCCCCGGGATGTGATAATCTGCTATGTGTGACTTGGCAGAAGAAGGAGGCGGCGCATTGGTCGTTCTGGATTTAGAGTGGAACCGCGGCTATGACAAGACGCCGCTGGACGAAATTCTGCAAATCGGCGCGGTCCGCCTGGACCGGCCCGGCGGGACCATTGTGGACACCTTCTGCGTCTACATCCGCCCGCAGGTGCACCGGCGGCTCAACCGCACCGCCAAGCAGCTGCCGGAGATTCAGGCCTCCCTCCAGTCTCAGATGGACTTTCAGGAGGGGTACGAGCGCTTCCTGCGCTGGTGCGGGCAGGATGGAGACTTCGCCGCCTGGGGCTGCGACGAGATTGACACCTTAAATCAAAACGCCGCCTACTGGCATCTGCCCCAGCTGTGCCCCAGAACGGTATACGACCTTCAGACCGCCTTCTCCCTGACCTTGGGCACCATGCAGAACCTCGCCCTGTGGTGGGCGGTGGACTACTGCCGCATCCCAGAGGTCTTTGACTTCCACAACGCCCTCAACGACGCCATGTACACCGCCCTGGTCAGCCGCTGGGCCGGTGAGGACTGTCTGGCCCTGGCCGCCCAGCCCCGGTGGGCCCTGCGGTATATGCTCCGGCCCTTCCAGCCCCAGCCCAGCCGCCCCGCCGGGGCCTACCCCACGCTCAGCGCCGCCCTCAACGGACGGGGCAGCCGGCGGGGGACCTGCCCCGTCTGCGGCGGGGAGCTGTGGATTCAGTCCTGGGACTTCTGGGACCGGCGGGCCTACTATACCGACCTGCACTGCCCCGACCACGGACATTTCATCTGCCGCCTGGCCCTGTCCCGCTCCGCCGACGGGCAGTGGCGGGGCCTGCAGGATATTCCCGCCCTTACCCCCGAGGTGCTGGAGGACTTCCGGAAGGCCCGGGCCGGGGAACACTACCTGTGCCGCAGCCGGGGCGGAAAGCGCCGCCGCGCCCGGCGCAGGAGGAGAAAGGAGACCCCCGCATGAACGAAATCATCCTGCTCAAGCTGGGCGAGCTGGTCCTGAAGGGCCTGAACCGCCGCAGCTTCGAGGATAAGCTCCAGGCCAACATCTACCGCCGGCTCAACCGCTTTGGCCGCTTCCGGGTCTATACCCGCCAGTCCACCACCTATGTCGAGCCCATGGACGGCAGCTGTGACATGGACGGGGCCTGGCAGGCCCTCACCAAGGTGTTCGGCATCGTGGGGCTGTCCCGGGCCCGGGCCTGCGGCAAGGACAAGGACGCCATCCTGGCCGCCGCCCGGGACTATCTGGACGGCAAGCTGTCCGCCGCCCGCACCTTTAAGGTGGAGACCAAGCGGGCGGACAAGAGCTTCCCCATGACCTCCATCCAGCTCAGCCAGTATGTGGGCGGAGAACTGGACGAGCTCTACCCCAACCTGCAGGTGGACGTCCACCATCCAGAGCTCACCGTCCATGTGGAGATTCGGGACTACGCCGCCTTTGTCCACGCCGACCCGGAGCCGGGGGCCGGCGGCCTGCCGGTGGGCATCAACGGCCGGGCGGTGTCCCTGCTGTCCGGGGGCATCGACTCCCCGGTGGCCAGCTATCTGATTGCCCGGCGGGGCGTGGCCTTGGAGATGGTCCACTTCTTCTCCTATCCCTACACCTCCCCCGAGGCCAAGGAGAAAGTGCTGCAGCTGGCCCGTCTGCTCACCCCCTACTGCGGCGGCCTCACCGTCCACGTGGTGCCCTTCACCGCCATCCAGGAGCAGCTACGCCGCGCCTGTCCCCCGGAGCTGTTCACCCTAATCATGCGCCGGTTCATGATGCGCATCGCCCAACAGGTGGCCCTGCGGACCGGCGCCGGGGCCCTGGTCACGGGCGAATGCCTGGGCCAGGTGGCCAGCCAGACCATGCAGGCCATGGCGGTCACCGGCCAGGCCACCCAGCTGCCCATCCTCCGCCCGGTGGTGGGGATGGACAAGGAGGACATCGTGCAGCTGGCCCGGAAAATCGGCACCTTTGAGACCTCCATCCTCCCCTACGAGGACTGCTGCACCGTCTTTACCCCCCGGCACCCCCGGCTGCGCCCCACCCTGGAGGAGATTCAACAGGCCGAACAGGTCCTGGACATCGAGGGGATGGTCCGCGCCGCCGTGGAGGGCATCGAGCGCGTCCATATCTCTCCCTGACCCCGCCGCGGCGGCCACAAGATAAAAAGGAGCTGTGCAAGATGAAACTGACACTCAAGCAGAAGGTCTTTTCCCTGAAAGAGCGCTTCACCGTCACCGACGAGGAGGGCAATCCCGTCTATGAGGTGGCCGGCAGGCTGCTGTCCTGGGGCCACAAGCTCACCCTCACCGACATGGCGGGCAACGAGGCCGCCCACATCAACCAGAAAGTCATCAGCCTGGTCCCCAAGTACTTCATCGAGATTCCCGGCCAGGATGAGATGGAGCTGAAGGGGCACCTCACACTCTTTAAGCCCCACTACACGCTGCAGGCCGCCGGCGGCGACTGGGACATCCGGGGCGACTTTATGGAGCACGAGTACGAGATGAAGCGCGGCCACGCGGTGGCGGCCAGCGTCACCAAGAAGTGGTTCTCCTGGGGGGACACCTATCTGCTGGACGTGGCCAGCGAGCAGGACGCGCTCACCGCCCTGTGCGTGATGCTGGCCCTGGACTGCGTGCAGCAGGACACCAACACCGCCACCTCCTCCACCATCGCCCACTCCACCAACTGACCGGACCGCCGGACAGCGGAACAACAGCGGCCCCCGCCGGACCAGCCGGCGGGGGCTCTTCTTTGCCCTATGGGGCGTATTTTCTCAAAATCTGCGCCACCTGCCGCTCCGGCAGCCGCCCCACGGGGGTCACCGGGGCGGGGGCGCCATCATAGGGGCCGAGGGGCTTTTCGAATACGCAGACCCCCAGCCAGCGGCCGTTTTTATAGCCCACATCCCGCTGAAGGCCCGCCAGACGAAAGCCCATCTTCCGGTGGAAGCGCTCGCTGGGCGGGTTGGGGCTGCTCACCAGGGCGTAGAGCGTCCGCACCCCCTGGCGGGCCAGCAGGTCCGCCAGCGCCCGGTACAGGCGCTCCCCCAGCGCGCGGCCCACGGCCCCCGGCTCCAGAGCGACGGACAACTCCGCGCTCCAGCCGTAGGCCGCCCGTTCGGCCAGCCGGTGGGCGTAGGCATAGCCCACGGCCCGCCCGTCCTCCTCCAGCACCAGATAGGGGTACACCGGCAGGGTTTCTGCAATGCGGCGGGCAAACTCCTCCCGGGTGGGCAGGACATATTCAAAGGTGACCCCGCTGTCAATATACGCCCCGTAGATGGCCCGCAGGGCGGGGGCGTCCTCTGGGACGGCAAAGCGCAAACGCGTCATGTTCCCTCCTCCTGTTCCGCCATGGCAGGCAGCACGGCGGTGATTCGGGTGCCCACGTCCACCCGGGACACCACCTCAAACCAGCCCCCGTGCCGGTCCACAATCCACTTGGCGATGGACAGCCCCAGGCCGGTGCCGCCGGTCTTGCGGTCCCGGGAGCGGTCGGTGCGGTAAAAGCGCTCGAAGATGTGGGGGATGGCCTCGGGCGCGATGCCCATCCCCTCGTCCTGGACGGTGAGGCGGACATGGCCCTGGCTTCTGACCACCCGGAGGTAGACGCGCCCCTCGGAGGGGCTGTACTTCAGGCTGTTGTCCATGAGGATGCGCAGCACCTGCTTCATCAGCCCCGGGTCGGCCCACACCGCCGCCGGCTCCTCCTCCCACCAGGGCAGGAAGGCCCGCTGGGGGTGAATCATCTCCTCCTCCCGGAGCACCTCCCCCGCCAGGGCGGTCAGGTCCACCCGCTGCTTCTTCACCGGCTGGGAGTCGTTGTCCCCCCGGGCCAGGAAGAGCAGCTGTTCCACCAGCCGCTCCATGGAGGCCGCCTCCTGGCGGATGGCGTCAATCGATTCCTGAAGGGCCTCCGGGTCGCTCTTGCCCCAGCGGTCCAGCAGCGCGGCATAGCCCTGGATGACGGCGATGGGCGTGCGCAGCTCGTGGCTGGCGTCAGAGACAAAGCGCATCTGGGCCCCATAGGCCTGGTTCACCCGGTCCATCATCTGGTTGATGGCCTGGGCCACACCCCGCAGCTCCTTTTGGGTGGAGGTCAGCTGGATGCGGCTGTCCAGGTGGGTGGCGTCGATTTTCTCCAGCTCGCCGGTCAGGTCCTCCAGCTCCCGCTTGGACATATGGGTCATCGAGTTGAGCCGGGAGGCCGCGGCGGCCAGCTCCTGGATGGGCCGGAGCACCTTGCGCACCGAGCGGCTGGTGCGCAGCAGCCCGGTGAGCAGGGACAGCCCCTGGCACACCAGCAGCACCACCGCCGCTCCCCGCACCGCCCGGGCGATGCCCGTCAGGTCCACGGTGATGGCGTAGGGCTGGCTACCGTGGTACAGCTCCACTGTGTAATAGCGGCCCAAATCCCAGCTGCGCAGCCCGCCGGCGGTCTCCTTCCGGATGGAGTCGGGCAGCAGGGACAGCCCCACCCTGTCGCTGCCCTGGGGCTGGCGGTCCAGGGGGGCGATGGTATAGTCCCCGGTCTCCATCCAGAGGACGGCCTCGGCGGTTGGCACGCCCCGCTCGCTGACCATGGCGGCCACATCGGCGCACCGGTTTTCCGCATAGAAAAAGATACCCAGCACCACCATGGCGGCCAGCAGCAGGTCCATGGCCAGAAACACCCCCAGCTGGCGCAGGAAAAAGCTGAAATTCAGCCGGAAGGCCAGGGAGGAGGCCTTAACCGCGGCGATGATGTCCGCCGGAGGCGGGTTTTGAAAGCGATGTATTCTACGGGCCACGGCCGTCCTCCTCTCTGCGCCCCGCCGGGCGGTTTTCTCTCGTCCGCCGTCCCTACCGGGCTTTCATCCACGCCCGGATGGGCTTCAGGCTGTCAAAGGAGACATAGCTGCCCCCCCGGAGGAGAAACTCCAGTTGCGCCTGCTCCTCCGGCGTGCGCCCGCTCCCCTTCTCCTGAAGGGCCAGGCGCATAGAGCGGGTGGCCATCCCCACCGCCCGGCGCTTGAGCCAGCCGACCTTTTCCGGGGCCCAGCCCCCCTGGAGATAGAAGAGGGGGACGCCGGCGGGCACATAGCAGCTCTTGGCCAGGCGGGCGCGCACCTGGGGGCCGTCCGGGGACATCCCCACGCCGCACACTCCCAGAATCCGCCAGCGTCTGACCGCCCTGTCCAGCCCGGAGATGTGCCAGGCCATCAGGGGGCCCATATAAAAGACCTCCTCATCCTGGAGCGGCAGTCCCGCCGCCTGCTGGGCGCTGTATACCTTCAGCCCCTCCGCCTGGCCCAGCATCTGGGCGTACTGCCGGGTAAACCCGGTCTGGGAGCGGTAGATGATAATCATACTCTTCCTCCTCTTCCTCTTTTCCAGTTCTTCTGACCGCGCTGGGCCGGTCAGCCGTCCTTGATGACATAGCCCACGCCCCGGACGGTGTGGATGAGCTTGATGTCAAAGGCGTCGTCCAACTTGCTGCGCAGAAAGCGGATGTACACATCCACCGAGTTGGTCTCGCCCACAAAGTCAAACCCCCACACCGCGTCCAGCAGGGCCTCCCGGGTCAGCACCCGGCCCTTGTTCTCCAGCAGGCAGCGCAGCAGGTCAAATTCCTTCTTGGTCAGCTCCACCGGCCGGCCCCGGACGCTCACCTGGTGGCGCTCCACGTCCATAACCAGCACCCCGGCGGACAGGGGCTCCTGGGCGCTCTGCCCGGCCTTGCCCCGCAGGGCGGCCCGAATGCGGGCCAGCAGCTCTTCAATGGCGAAGGGCTTGGTCACATAGTCGTCCGCGCCGGAGTCCAGGCCGGACACCTTGTCCACCACGCTGTCCCGGGCGGTGAGCATAATGACGGGGATGCTGCTCTCCCGGCGCAGGCGGCGCAGCACCTCCATCCCGGACATCTGGGGCAGCATGATGTCCAGCAGCACCAAATCAAACTCCCCGCCCAGGGCCAGCTCCAGCCCCCGGCGGCCGTCCAGCGCCTTCTCCACCTGGTATCCCTCGTACTTCAGCTCCATCTCCACCATCCGGGCCAGCTTCTCTTCGTCCTCCACCAGCAAAATCCGTTCTCCCATTTCCGTCCACCTCACACCGGAGGGGAGAATCACTCCCCCTTGTCCCCGTCCTTCTTGTCCGTTTTATTCTTCTTATCGTGCTTTTCGTGCTCAGCCCGCAGCTCGTTCATCACCTGGCGGCCCAGGTCGGCGGCGGTGTCGGCCACGTTGCCCATCACGCTGTTAATCTCCTCCCGCTCCAAATCCGGGCCGGAGAACCGGTAGCGCAGCCCAAAAAACAGCCCCAGCACCAACACCGGAATGGTGAGATAGGGCGCAAGCACCACCAGCAGCACCAAAATCAGCACCGGCAGGGCGGTGAGGGGCCGGTCCCGCCGCCATATCTCCAGCTCGTTTTCCAGCAGCCAGCGGCGCAGGGTGTCCATCAGCCCCGGGCCGGAGGCCCCTTTTTTCTTCCCGCGCTTCGCCGCGGCCAGGACGGCCTTTTCCCGCTTCTTCTCCTTCCGCTCCCCGGCCGGCTCCGGCACCGCCGGAAGGCCGCCGGCGGGCGCGGAGGCCTCGCTCCGGGTGGAGTAATAGGCCCCCTCCTGCCGGGGAATGGCCCCCTGCTCCTCCAGATAGATTAGCGCGTCCAGCAGGTTTCCCCCGCTGTACTCCAGGGCCTGCCTGGCCTGAAGATAGCTGACGGGCGCCTTCTCCCGCAGCCGCTCCACCTGCTCCAGTGTAACCTCCATAAAACCGGCTCCTTTCCCCGGACCTCATCCGCTTGATTGGTCCCAGCTTACCACAGATGGGTTGAAAGACCGTTTATCTTACATTAAAGATTGCTTAAAAATCCGTCCGCGGCCGGGAAACAGGGCTCTTGTCCACCCGATTATACTATGATATAATGATTTACGCAACCGCGGAGAGGAGGCGTGATTGATGGCCAAGAGACTGCGCGCCCTTGCCGGGCTTTTAAGCGCCCTTTTATGCCTGGGGCTGTTCCTCCCCATCCGGGTCTCCGCCGCCGGCCTGTACTTCACCGCCCTGAACGACCGAATCAGCGAGCTGTCCTCCGACACCATGCCCTTCTGGTCCGGCGGACTTCTCTATGTGCCCTACACGGTCTTTGACGCCTCCAAAAACGGCGTCGACGTGTACCTGGGCACCTACGCCAGCTACGCTGTCAACGACAACAAGGTGACCATCTACAACACCCAGCGGCTGCTCACCTTCGACCTGGCCGCCGGAACCTGCTACGACGAGCTCACCGGCGCGTCCTACTCCGCCCGGGCCATCATGCGCAACGGCAAGCCCTTCCTCCCGGCGGAGACCGTGTGCAGCTTCTTCCCCGGGCTTCGGGTCAGCTGCCGCACCATCCCGTACATCTCCCAGGGCTATATGGTGCGCATCACCAATGCCGACGCCGTCTTGGACGACACCACCTTCATCGACTCGGCCGGCATCACCCTGGACAGCCGGCTGAAGGCCTATACCCAGAGCCTCAACCCCGCGGAGACCACCAACCCCGGCGGGGAGCAGGGCCTTCCCCAGCCGGACGAGCCGGCCACCTCCACCTATATCCCCACCTATTTGGCGGTGCTGTGCCGGGACGGGGAGGGCCTGTCCTCCATTCTGGCCACCTTAGATGGCCGTGGGGAGTACGCGGTCTTCTTCCTGACCCCGGAGCTCATCGGGCAGCAGGGGGACCTGGTGCGCCGGATGCTGGGCACCGGACACAGTGTGGGTATCCTGGCCGAGGGGAGCAGCGCGCTGCAGAGCCGGCAGCTGCTGGAGCAGGGCAACCTGGCCTTAGAGGAGCTTGCCCGCACCCGCACCACCCTGGCCTACGTCCCCCAGGGGCAGCGGGCCGCTCTGGAGGAGGCGGGCTGGGTCTGCTGGCGGGAGACTCTCTCCCTCTCCCCCAGCGATACCGTGGCCCCCACCGCCTTTGCCAACAGCACCCTCAGCCGCCTGAGCGGGCGGCAGCTGACCACCTTTCTCACCCTGACCGGCGGCGACGGCGGCGCCCGGGTCCTGCCCACCCTGCTGCGGCGGCTGGAGCAGGAGCACTTCACCCTCAGTATCCCCATGGAGACGAGACTATGAGACACATCGATTTGACGCAGCCCGCCCCCGAACCAAGCCCCCGCCTCGCCCGCCTCACCCGGCATCTGGCCGCCCGGCTGGCCGACTTCGGCCCCGGCGGGCCGCAGGTCGTCCTGTGCGACCAGAGCCGGGGCTTTGTGGCCGCCCGCTTTCCAGGGCACGAGACCGCCCAGGTATTGCAGGGGCTGGCCGGCTTCGGCGTGGCCGCTGTCCAGGATGGGGAGCTGGCCCGGTTCTGGCTGCGTCCGGACGGCCGGTTCGAGGATTTGGACTATCTGTGGGGCTGTCTGTTCGCCCTGCTGTAAACGCCTTTCACTTATCTTTGTCCCACGGCCGCGGCCGTCCGGAGGTTTCGGGCGGCCGCGGTCGTCACCCTTTCCGCTCCCCTTCCAGGGGCAGCAGGAAGACCGGGCAGCCCTCGGCGGCAGGGGCGGCGGCGCACTGGGGCAGCGCCACCTCGACCCCTTGTTCTGTCAGGCAGCACGCCTGGAAGGGCCGGGCGGCCCGGGCCTTGCGCAGCCAATCTCTGTCCAGCAGACACTCCCCCTCCTGGCGGCGGGCCTCCCCCTGGGCGCGCAGGGCGGACCACAGCCGCCGGCGCCAGCCCTTCTCCCCCTTCAGCAAGGCGGACAGCGAGCAGGGCGCCCCCTCCCGCAGGCGCCACATATCCCCCCAGCGCACCCGGTTGGTCTTGCCCCCTCCCCGCCGCTCCTCTCCAAACAGGCGCAGGCTCAGCAGGCCGTCCCGGAGCAGGGCCACCTCCCCGTACAGGGCGCCTTGCCACGGGGTGAAGGGCCTGGCCTCCTGCCGGCAGCGGGCCATATCCAGGCAGGCCAGCCAGTAGACCTCCCGCTCCCACCGCCTGCGCCAGGCGGCGGCCAGGCGGGCGTAATAGCGGCTGATCCACCGGCCGCCCAGTCCGCCACCCTCCACCTCCGGCCGGGAGATGGCATAGGCCAGCACCGGCTCCCCCTCCAGGCAGAGGGTCCGCTCCTCCCGTCTCCACACCACTTGAATCTCACCGCGTCCGCCCATAGGCGCAAGCCCCCTTTCCCTTTTCCCATCCTATGCGCCCGCGCCCCCGGAGGCCGGCCGAATCGCGCAAAAGCGAAAAAATTTCACCTTCCTGTTTACTTTTTATCGTCAAAGTGCTAAAATAATAGTGTATAACTTTGCCGCATTTCAGCCCGTATTTGAGGAAGGATGAAGCAATATGTCAAAATTTCTGGATAAGCCTGCCAGCGACACCCTCTACCGCGCCATCTCGCTGCTGAAAAGCGAGGAGGAATGCCGCCGCTTCCTCCAGGACCTGTGCACCGTCTCCGAGCTGAAAGCCATGGAACAGCGCATGGACGTGGCCATGCTGCTGGACGAGGGACTTATTTACAGCGAGATTCTGGAAAAGACCGGGGCCTCCAGCGCCACCATCAGCCGGGTCAACCGCTGCCTGCACTATGGTGCGGACGGCTACCGCGCGGTGATTCCCCGGCTGCGGGAGCAGAAGGATTCATGAGCAGCTACGACTTTCTGGCCGGCTGTTATGACCAGTTGACCTATGACGTGCGCTACGCCGCCTGGGCCGACTACATCGAAAAGCACTTCCGCCGGCAGCCGCCGCCGGGAAAAACCGTGCTGGACCTGGCCTGCGGCACCGGCTCTCTCACCCGGGAGCTGGCCCTGCGGGGCTATGAGATGATTGGGGTGGACCGCTCCCCAGAGATGCTGGCCGAGGCCGCGGAAAAAAACCGCGGCGCCGGCCCCATTGAGCCTATTTTTTTGTGTCAGAGCATGGAACAGTTAGACCTGTACGGCACCATCGACGCCTGCGTGTGCTGCCTGGACAGCGTCAACTACGTCACCGATTCCCGCCGCCTCCAGCGGGCCTTTCAGCGCGTCCACCTGTTCCTTATGCCCGGCGGCCTGTTCCTCTTTGACGTCAACACCCCGGAGAAGCTGGAGGCGCTGGACGGCCAGGTATTCCTGGACGAGACGCAGGACGCCTACTGCGTCTGGCGCGCGGAGTTCTCCCGGCGCAGCCGGACGTGCTCCTACTTCATGGACCTGTTCCGCCGGGACGGGGAGAGCGGCCTGTGGCGGCGGGGGGAGGAGCTGCACCGGGAGCGGGCCTACACCATCCCGGAGCTGTCCGCCATGCTGGAGCGGGCCGGCTTCCGGGACATCCATACCTTCGGAGAGCTGAAGATGCGCCCTCCCCGCCCGGGAGAGGGGCGCGTATTTTTCACCGCAAGAAAGGAACCCTGAACCATGCGCGACGAGATTGTAAGAGCCATCACCGGCGACGGCCTGGTCAAGGCGGTGGCCATCACCGGCCGGACTCTGGTGGAGCGGGCCCGGAACATCCATAAGCTGCTGCCCATGTCCACCGCCGCCCTGGGGCGGACCCTGCTGGGCGCCTCCATGATGGGGGATATGCTCAAGGAGGAGAAGGGCTCCCTCACCCTCCAGATTAAGGGGGACGGCCCCCTGGGCACCATCCTGGCGGTGTCCGACCACCAGGGCAACGTCCGGGGCTATGTCCAGCACCCCCAGGTGGACCTGATGGAGAAATACCGGGGCAAGCTGGACGTGGGCAGCGCCGTGGGTTCCGGCGGGACCCTGACCGTCATCAAGGACCTGGGGCTGAAGGAGCCCTATGTGGGGTCCATCGGCCTGTTCTCCGGTGAGATTGCCGAGGATTTGGCCATGTACTTTGTGGAGAGCGAGCAGATTCCCACCGCCTGCGCCCTCGGGGTGCTGGTGGGGCTGGACCAGAGCGTCACCGCTGCGGGCGGCTACCTTATTCAGCTGCTGCCCGGCGCGGGGGAGGAGCTCATCTCCAAAATCGAATCCGGCGTCCAGGCCCTAGGCTCTGTCAGCCACGCCCTGGAGGGCGGGCTGGACGGAGCGGGGCTGCTGCGGGCGGTGCTGAAGGACTTCCAACCGGAGATTTTAGACCGGCACCCGGTGGAGTACCGGTGCTACTGCTCCCGGGACCGGGTGACCCGCGCCCTGATCAGCATGGGCCGGGCGGAGCTGGCCCAGCTCATCCAGGAGCAGGGCCGGGCAGAGCTGTCCTGTCAGTTCTGCGACAAGGTGTACCGCTACTCCAAGCAGGAGCTGGAGGAAATTCTGGCCGGGATGTGACCGGGCCGGACGGACCGGCTCTCCCCCGCGGGGGTATCGCCCGCCTGAAACTGGGCAAACTAAAGCGGAGCAGTCCCAAGGGCTGCTCCGCTTTTTCCTATCCGCCCATCTGCCGGCAGGGCGGAGGGCCCGTTAAAGGAGGAGTTTCCGATGGACACACCGCCGCTTTCCCACTCTGGGAGGCCCTCCGGGCTGAGCGCCGGGTGCAGCGCCCTGGCCTGGGAGACCCTGGACGGACGCCACCTGTGGGGGCGCAACTTTGACCACAATCAGGCGGAGGCCGATTGCCAGGTGACCTGTCTGCCCCGCAGCCTGCCCTTTCACACCTGCGCGGGCCGGGCCGGGGCGGCGCCCCCTTCCGCCGCCCGCTTTCAAAGCCGCTACGCCGCCGCCGGGGTGGGGACGCTGGCCCTGGGGCCCGCCGCTCCCATCCTCTACGAGGGGGTCAACGAGGCCGGACTGGCCGGAGGACAGCTGTACTTCCGGGAGCTGGCCCGCTACCCGGACGCGGCCCGGCCGGGGACCGCCCCCGTCCAGCCCCCCTTTCTCGTCACCTACTGCCTGGCCCTGTGCTCCGGCGTGGAGGAGGTGGTCCGCGCCCTCCGGGAGCGGGTCTGCCTGGTGGGCACGCCGGTGCTGGGGGCGGTGCCGCCCCTGCACTGGATGTTCTCCGACCGGAGCGGAGAGAGCATCGTGGTGGAGTGCTGCCGCACCGGCCTGCATATCCACCGCCGCACCGCCGGGGTGATGACCAACAGTCCCGACTACCCCTGGCACCTGGCCAACCTGCTCAACTATCCCCAGCTGCGCCCCCTGGACCGGGGCGGGGTGTCCTGCGGGGGGGAGCGCCTTTCCCCCTGCTTCTCCGGCAGCGGCGCGGCCGGCCTGCCCGGGGATTGGTCCTCCCCCTCCCGCTTCGTGCGCCTGGCCTTCCTCCGGCAGCACGCCGTGAAGGGGGCAGACGAGGAGGAGGGGGTCCCCCTGCTGTTCCGCCTGCTCCACAGCGCCGCCTTCCCCCTGGGGGCGGTCCAGCTTTGGGATACGGACGGCCAGGACGCGCCCCCTTATGACTACACGCTGTACACCTCGGTCTCCTGCGCCGAGAGCGGCCGGTTTTACTGGCAGACCTACCGCAACCCACAAATCCGCTGTGTGGAGCTCTCCCGCCTGTCCGGAGCCGGCCGGCCCCTCCAGTTCCCTCTGGAAGAATCGATGCCGCCCCGGGACCTGACCGGGCACCCCCTTCCTCCGGCGGCCGGTGCGCTTTGACCTTGGGGGTTGACAGGCCTTTGGGAGCGTGGCACAATATGGGCATAGGTGCTATACCCATATGGTACTCAGAAAGGAGCGCTCCCATGCCCCGAATCTACTCGAATTACTCACAGGCTGAATTCCAACTCGTCCAGGCGCAGTGCCGCCAGGTGGGCCTCACCCCCTCCGCCTATCAAAAGTATCACACGTTGTTGAGCCTTCCGGCCTCTCCCCCGGCGGGGGGAGCTCAGCCTGGCGCGGCCAACCTGCCGGCCCTCCTCCAGCTGCTGATGTACAATTTAAACCGCTGGCCGGCGGGCGTGCCCTTTATCGTCTCCTCCCTGCTGCCCGACCAGTGGCCCGCCCTCAGCAAGCCTATCAAAAACACCCTTTCTCAGGCGCTGCGCCGCACCGTGGCCGGCGACCCCGCCCGCTATAAGAAGCTGGGTGTTCTGCCTGGGAAAATTAACCAGTACTGTAAGCTGTGACAGGCCCAGGAAGGCCGGGCAGGGGCAGCAAATACGGCCTTTTTCCAGCGCGGCGGCGGGGCACCGCTTGACAGGCCCGCGGAGGGCGCCTATAATATTTTTGCCTGAAACCATTGCGGGGGCGCGCAAAATCCCTGCGGCCGCAGCCGGTTGTCCGTATCTGGCCAGGCATGGCGGCCACTCAAAGCGCGGCTTACGACCGGGGCATCCGCGGCGCGCGGATGCCCCGGTTTTCTCCACCCACACTCTTACCGGGAGGGACCCACTATGAATCTGTGCGACATCCACGACATCAAGGCCCTGCTGGGGCGGCACGGTTTCCATTTCTCCAAGTCCATGGGGCAGAACTTCCTGATTGAGGAGTGGGTGCCCCGGGACATCGCGGACGCCTCCGGAGCCGCTCCGGACACGGGGGTGCTGGAGGTCGGACCGGGCATCGGCCCCCTCACCGCCCAGCTGGCCCGGCGGGCCGGCCGGGTGGTGTCTGTGGAGCTGGACCGCTCCCTGCTGCCCATCCTGGCCGAGACCATGGCCGGCCGGGACAATGTGGAGATTGTCTCCGGGGACATCCTGAAAACCGATATCCCGGCCCTGGTCCGGGAGAAGTTCGCCGGCCTCACCCCCATCGCCTGCGCCAATCTGCCCTATAACATCACCACCCCCGCCATCACCGCCCTGCTGGAGGCCGGCTGCTTCCAGCGCGTCACGGTGATGATTCAGCGGGAAGTGGCCCGGCGCATCTGCGCCGGACCGGGCAGCGGGGAGTACGGCGCCTTCTCCGTATACTGCCAGTATCACGCCCACACCCAGCTGCTCTTCGACGTCCCTCCCTCCTGCTTTCTCCCCGCCCCCAAGGTGACCTCCTGCGTCCTACAGCTGACGCCCAAGGCCCCGCCGGCGCAGGTGGACGACCCGGAGCATTTCTTCCGAGTGGTGCGGGCCGCCTTCGCCCAGCGGCGCAAGACCCTGCTCAACGGCCTGACGGCCGCCTTCGGCGCCCGGCTGGACAAGCGGGAGCTGTCCCTGCTGCTGGAGCGCTGCGGCCTGCCCGCCGACGTGCGGGGGGAGCGGCTGGGCATCCCGGAATTTGCCGCCCTGTCCAGCGCCCTAAGGCGCGCCGGGGCCTGACTGTGACATGGATATAAGTAAATCCATATACCTCCCATCGGTAAATTGTCCCCCTCCCGGACATTGACTTTATCCCCCGCAGCGTGTATGATGAAGAAGATAGAGGCCATCCGCTCCCGCCGGCCGCCTCCCCTGGCCTGCGGCGGGAAGATTCAATGAGAAAAGAGGTCATTCCTATGGCAAAGATTGATTTGACCCAGTATGGCATCACCGGCACCACCGAGATTGTCCGCAATCCCTCCTTCGAGCTGCTGTTTGAGGAGGAGACCCGTCCCGGCCTGGAGGGCTATGACAGGGGACAGCTCACCGACCTTGGGGCCGTCAACGTTATGACCGGAATCTATACCGGCCGCTCTCCCAAGGATAAATTCATCGTCATGGACGACACCTCCCGGGACACCGTGTGGTGGACCTCCGACACCTTTAAAAACGACAATAAGCCCGCCTCTCAGCAGGCCTGGGACGCCTGCAAGAAGCTGGCCCAGGAGCAGCTGTCCAACAAGCGGCTGTTCGTGATGGACGTGTTCTGCGGCGCCAACCACGATTCCCGTATGGCCATCCGCTTCATCATGGAGGTGGCCTGGCAGGCCCACTTTGTCAAGAATATGTTCATCCAGCCCACCGAGGAGGAGCTGGAACACTTCCAGCCCGACTTTATCTCCTACAATGCCTCCAAGGCCAAGGTGGCAAACTACAAGGAACTGGGTCTCAACTCTGAGACTGCCGCCATCTTCAATCTCACCTCCCGGGAGCAGGTTATCCTGAATACCTGGTACGGAGGCGAGATGAAGAAGGGTATGTTCTCCATGATGAACTACTTCCTGCCCCTGAAGGGTATGGCCTCCATGCACTGCTCT
>CASECK010000132.1 GCA_949286295.1 uncultured bacterium
ATCTCCCTCATCGGCCAGGGC
Organism: uncultured bacterium; assembly: GCA_949286295.1. Classification (GTDB taxonomy): domain Bacteria; phylum Bacillota; class Clostridia; order Oscillospirales; family Oscillospiraceae; genus Lawsonibacter. The sequence goes on from CASECK010000132.1 coordinate 22, forward strand.
GTGCGCCGCGCCTATGAGCAGGTGCTGCTCCCCGCCGGCATGGGGGATGTGGCCATCTGCACCGAGCTGGGCCGGTTCATGCTGGCCCCCTACGGCCACCTGGTCACCCGGGTGCTTCACCAGAAGCACACCTATAAGGAGTACGTCGGCGTGGACGCCTGCGCCGCCAATCTGATGCGCCCGGCCATGTACGGGGCCTACCACCACATCACCGTCATGGGCCGGGAGGAGGCCCCCTGCGACCATGTCTACGACGTCACCGGCGCCCTGTGCGAGAACAACGACAAGTTCGCCGTGGACCGCCCCCTGCCTGAGATTCATACCGGCGACCTGCTGGTCATCCACGACACCGGGGCCCACGGCCACGCCATGGGCTATCAGTACAACGGGCGGCTGCGCTCCGCGGAGGTGCTGCTCCAGGCGGACGGCTCCACCCGGCTGATTCGCCGGGCGGAGACCCCCGAGGACTACTTCGCCACCTGCATCTGGGAGTGAGCGCCATGCCGGTTATGGGTGAAATCGCCGTGATATTCGGCCTGTGCCTGCTGTCGGAGGGGGTCGTGCGCCTGCTGCCCTTCGCCTTTCCGGCCAGCGTGCTCAGTATGCTGCTTCTGCTGGCCCTGCTGCTGTCCGGCGCCGTCAAGCAGCGCCATATCGACCGGGTCTGCACCTTTTTGACGGGCAGCATGGCCTTCTTCTTCCTGCCCTCCTGCGTCAGCATCATGGGCTACTGGGACACCCTGTCCGCCGTTCTGATTCCCTTCCTTCTCATCGCCGTGGCCACTGTCCCGCTTGTCTACGCGGTCACCGGCTGGACCGTCCAGCTGGTAGTCCGGCTGTCCCAGGGGAGGCGCCGGTCATGAGCAGCGCCATCCTGGCCTCTCCCCTGCTGGGCATCGTGCTGTGCTGCGCCGCCTGGTGGGCGGGACTCTGGCTTCAGAACAAGACCCGCCTGGTGCTGTGCAACCCCCTGGTCGTGGCCACGGCGCTGGTCATCCTGGCCCTGCGGGTGTTCCGCATCCCCTATGAGGCCTTCGAGCTGGGCGGCAGCATCATCACGCTGATGCTGGGGCCTGTCACCGCTGTGCTGGCCCTGAACATCTACCAGCAGCGCCGCCTGCTGGGGCGCTACTTCCTGCCGGTATTGGCCGGCTGCCTGGCCGGCTGTCTGGCCAGCGTGGGCTGCATCCTGCTGCTGTGCCGGCTGCTGGCGGTGCAGGGCAGCGTGGCCGCCGCCCTGTTCCCCAAGAGCGTCACCGCCGCCATCGCCATCGCCCTCTCCGAGCAGAAGGGGGGCATTGCCGGCATCACCGTGGCCGCCGTCATCGCCGCCGGGGTCACCGGCGCGCTCTTCGCCCCCCTGTTCGCCCGTATCTTCCGCATCACCGACCCGGTGGCCCAGGGGGTGGCCACCGGCGCGTGCAGCCACGCCCTGGGCACCACCCGGGCCCTGGAGGCCGGCCAGCTCCAGGGGGCCATGAGTTCCATCTCCATCTGCATCTGCGGCATCCTCACCTCTGTTCTGGCGCTGTTTCTGCCCTGAGGCGCGCCGGTCATCATACAAGCCAAAATTTTTTAGATACAGGAGGGAACCCAGATGCAGGCATTCGAATTTTACTCCCCCACCAAGATTCTCTTCGGCCCGGGCACCCAGGCCCAGGCCGGCCCCCAGGCCGCCGCCTGCGGCGCTTCCCGGGTGCTGGTGGTCTACGGCGGGCAGAGCGCGGCCAGAAGCGGGCTGCTGGACCAGGTCTATTCCTCCCTGGCCCAGGCCGGGCTGGTGTGGGAGGCCTTTGGCGGCGCCCGCCCCAACCCCCGGCTCAGCCACGTCCGGGAGGGTGTGAAGCGGGCTTTGGCCTTCGGGGCGGACTTTCTTCTGGCGGTGGGGGGCGGCAGCGCCATCGACACCGCCAAGGCCATCGCCGACGGCGCGGCCAACCCGGAACGCGACCTGTGGGAGGAGCTGTGGCTCAAGCGCGTCCCCCTGGAGCGCTCCCTGCCCGTGGGGGTGGTGCTCACCATCCCCGCCGCCGGCAGCGAGAGCAGCCACTCCGCCGTGCTCACCCGGGACGACACCTTAGAGAAGCGGGGGCTGGCCTCCGACCTGCACCGGCCGCGATTTGCCATTCTGAACCCGGAGCTGACCTATACCCTGCCCGCCTACCAGCTCTCCTGCGGCATCACTGACATCATGATGCACACCATGGACCGCTATTTTAACCCCGTGTCCACCAACGAGCTCACCGACGAGCTGTCCGAGGGCCTGCTGCGCACCGTCATCCGCAACGGCCGCCTGGCCCTGGAGCGGCCGGGCAGCTATCAGCCCATGAGCGAGCTGATGTGGGCGGGCAGCCTGTCCCACAACGGCCTGACCGGCCTGGGGGACAACATGGACTTTGCCACCCACCAGCTGGGCCACGAACTCAGCGCCCAGTTTGACGCCGCCCACGGCGCCACCCTGGCCGCCATGTGGGGCAGCTGGGCCCTGTACTGCGTGGATGCCAACCCCGCCCGCTTCGCCCGCTTTGGCAGGGCGGTCTGGGGGCTGGACGGGACGGGCCGGACCGAGATGGAGCAGGCCCTGGCCGCCATCGCCGCCACGGTCCAGTATTTCCAGGACATTGGGATGCCCACCTGTATCTCACAGTTGGTGGGCAAGCCCCTGAGCGAAGAGCTGCTGGAGACCCTGACCCGCCGGTGCACCTTCTTCGGGCAGCGGACCATCGGTTCTTTCAAGGTGCTATGCCACGATGATATTCTGGCCATTTACCGCATGGCCAACCACTGACTTCGCCGCCGCCCGGCCCGCCCAGCCCATGGGCGGGCCGGCTTTTCTCTCCCGGGCCGGGGGCGGGAAAACTTTTTTCAAAAAAGGTGTTGACACCCCGGGGGAGGTGTGGTATAGTAGGTTCGTGGTTAGCAATAACTAACTACACAAGCGGGACGCAGGCCCGCTTTCTTTTCCCGGGAGAGTTAGCAATAGCTAACCAAATAAGGGACCCACACCTCCCCTCCCAGCGGAACAACACCACAGGCAAAGGAGCGTACATGACCATGAATCACGTAGCCATCGTCTATTGGAGCGGCACCGGAAATACCCGGGCCATGGCCGACTGCATCGCCCAGGGCGTCCGGGAAGCCGGGGGCCAGGCGGAAGTGATGGAGCCCTCCCAGTTCTCCGTCCAGCGGCTGTCTCAGTTTGGCGCGGTGGCCTTTGGCTGTCCCGCCATGGGCGACGAGGTCCTGGAAGAGCTGGAATTTGAGCCCATGTTTTCCGCCCTGCTGCCCGCCCTTGGAGGAAGGCGCGTCGCCCTGTTCGGCTCCTACGGCTGGGGTGACGGCCAGTGGATGCGCGACTGGTGCGGCCGCTGCCTGGACGCCGGCGCTATTCTTCTGGACGAGCAGGGGCTGATTGCCAACGAGGCCCCCGACGCCGCCGCCCAGGACGCCTGCCGGGAACTGGGCAAGCGGCTGGCCGCCTGGTAGGCGCGGTTCTCCTCACTTCCTGATACACCTCACTTCCCTATCTCTACACCTCCCTACTTTCCCTTATTTGTCCCCCCGCACGAGCTGCCATTCGTGCGGGGGGAACTCCTATCACCTTGTCCAAGGAAAGGAGCGGTCCCACCGTGAATCAGAGCTTTGAATCCCTCTTGGTCAGGCAGTGCGCCCCCACCCTGGCGGGGCTGAAAGCCGGCAGCCTGTTCTGCGCCGCCGGCCAGGACCTGCGCTGCGTGCGGCGCAGCGCCGCCCTCTGGGACCGGCGGCTGCGCCGGCTGGGCCTGTCCGTCCGGGTGCTGCTGGAGCGGCCCCAGGCCGGCCACGCCATCGTCTACGTCTACCGCGTCAGCCAGCTCCGGCAGGCCCTTTTAGACCCGGACTGCCTGGAATTTCTGCACCGGGCGGGCTATGTGGGCGGCTGCCTGGAACAGCTGCTGGAACAGCTGACCCGGCGCCTGCGCACCCAGGCGGACTTTCCCCATGAGATTGGCGTCTTTCTGGGCTACCCCCTCCGGGATGTAATCGGCTTTATTGAAAACCGGGGGCAAAATTTCACCTGCTGCGGCCTGTGGAAATCCTACGGAGACCCGGAGACGGTGCAGCGCTGCTTCTCCCGCTGCCGCAGCTGCGTGGACCACTATGTGCGGATGTACCAGCTGGGAACCCCCATTGAGAAGCTGGCCGTCTGCGCCTGAGCAAAAAACGCCCCCGCGCGGAAGGGTCCTTCCGCGCGGGGGCGCCGCTCATAGGGTGTTTTTCAGGGCGTGCTCTTTGATTTTTTCAAAGGTCTCGTCGCTCAGGTCATGCTCTATCTTGCAGGCGTCCGCCGCCGCCACCTTCTCGTCCACCCCCAGGCGGACCAGGAACTGGGTCAGCAGCCGGTGTCTGGTGTAGATGCGCTGGGCGATTCGCTCTCCCGGCGGGAGCAGGGTGATATGCCCGCCGCCGTCCACCTCGATGTAGCCGTTCTCCCGCAGGCGCTTCATGGCCACGCTGACGCTGGGCTTGGAAAAATCCATCTCCCGCACAATGTCGATGGAGCGCACCGTCCCAAGCCTCTCCCGCAAAATCAGAATGGTCTCCAGATAGTCTTCAGCGGATTCGTGGATGTTCATCAGGCCTTCCCCCCTCGCCTTCCGCGTTTTTTATCAGGTTACCACGAACCGGGGAAATTGGCAAGTTTTTTCCCAAACCTTCTTGACAATGCTGGTTAGTTGTGGTAAACTCAGCTCGATTTTAGAGTTAGCCGCTTCTAACCGTCCTGGTTCCCGGGGCGGGCCTGCGGCCGCGCGGAGGAGGGAGCCTATGATACCGTTGACCATGGCCCAGCTGGGCGAGATGGTCACCATCCGGAAGGTCACCGGCCGGGACGATGTGCGCCAGCACTTGGCCGAGCTTGGATTTGTGGTGGACAGCGACGTGCAGGTCATCCAAAAAATCGCCGGCAGCCTGATTGTCCAGGTCAAGGACTGCCGGGTGGCCCTCAATGAAAGTATGGCGAACCGAATCATGGTGTAGGAGAGGAGAATCGGACATGAAAACACTCAAAGACATCAAACCGGGCCAGCGGACCGTGGTCACCCGGCTCCATGGCGAGGGACCGGTCAAGCGCCGGATTATGGACATGGGCATCACCAAGGGCACAGAGATTCTGGTGCGCAAGGTGGCCCCCCTGGGCGACCCCATGGAGCTGAACGTCCGGGGCTATGAGCTGTCCGTGCGCAAGGGCGACGCGGAAATGATCGAGGTCCAGTGACCCCCTGGCGGCCAGAGGCCGCCTTTATCCGGCATATGAGTTAGCAATGTCTAACATCGAGAGGAGAGCACACAGGTCATGAGTATCAAAATCGCATTGGCCGGCAACCCAAACTGCGGCAAAACCACCTTGTTCAACGCCCTGACCGGCGCCAACCAGTACGTGGGCAACTGGCCCGGCGTCACCGTGGAGAAAAAGGAGGGCAGACTGAAGGGCCACAGGGACGTGGTCATCCAGGACCTGCCCGGCATCTACTCCCTGTCCCCCTATACCCTGGAGGAAGTGGTATCCCGGAACTATCTGGTGAAAGAGCAGCCGGACGCCATCTTGAACATTGTGGACGGCACCAACATCGAGCGCAACCTGTACCTGACCACCCAGCTTATCGAGCTGGGGCTGCCGGTGGTGGTGGCCGTCAACATGATGGACCTGGTCCGGAAAAACGGCGATCAAATCGACTCTCAGAAGCTGGGGCAGGCCCTGGGCTGCCAGGTGGTGGAAATCAGCGCCCTGAAGGGCGAGGGCGGCCTGGACGCCGCCCGGCTGGCGGTGGCCGCCGCCCAGGCCCGCACGGCCGGGGAGCTGCCCCATGTGTTCACCGGCAGCGTGGAGCACGCCATCGCCCACATCGAGGAGTCCATCGAGGGCAAGGTGGAGCCGCGGTATCTGCGCTGGTACGCCATCAAGCTCTTTGAGCGGGACGAGAAGGTGCTCCAGGAGCTGGCGCTGGACAGCGCCCTGGCCGCCCATCTGGAGCAGCACATCGCCGACTGCGAGCGGGAGCTGGACGACGACGCGGAGAGCATCATCACCAACCAGCGCTACGCCTACATCAACACGGTGGTCTCCCGGGCGGTGCAGAAGAAGGCCCCCCACGGCAGCCTGACTCTCTCGGACAAAATCGACCGAATCGTCACCAACCGGGTGCTGGCCCTGCCCATTTTCGCGGTGGTCATCTTCGCCATCTATTCCATCGCCATGGGCGGCTACCCCTTCTCCATCGGTACCATGGGCACCGACTGGGCCAACGACGTGCTCTTCGGCCAGTGGGTCCCCGACTTCTTCAACCGCTTCCTGCTCAACGCCGAAACCGGCGCCCCGGTCATCGCCGGGTGGCTGTACGGCCTGGTCATGGACGGCGTGGTGGCCGGCGTGGGCGCGGTGCTGGGCTTTGTGCCCCAGATTCTGGTGTTGTGCTTCCTGCTGGCCCTGCTGGAGGATGTGGGCTATATGGCCCGCATCGCCTTTGTCATGGACCGCATTTTCCGCCGCTTCGGCCTGAGCGGCAAGAGCTTTATCCCCCTGCTGGTGGCCACCGGCTGCGGCGTGCCCGGCATCCTGGCCACCCGGACCATCGAGCAGGACCGGGACCGGAAGATGACCATCATGACCACCGGCTTCATCCCCTGCGGGGCTAAGCTGCCCATCATCGGCCTGTTCGCCGGGGCCATCTTCGGCAACTCCGCCTGGGTCGCCGCCTCCGCCTTCTTTATCGGCATCGCCGCGGTGGTGGTCTCCGGCATCAT
>CASECK010000133.1 GCA_949286295.1 uncultured bacterium
CTCCTTCGACGCCATGCAGCGCATGCCCTGGCAGGACTTTGTGACCCAGTACCTGGCCAAGGAGCTGGGGGTGGTCCACGTGGTGGCCGGACACGACTTCCACTTCGGCTATATGGGCAAGGGCAACCCGGAGCGGCTGCGGACTCTGTGCGCCCAGCTGGGCATCGGCTGCGACATTGTGGAGCGGGTGGAGCAGGACGGCATCACCATCTCCTCCACCTACATCCGCACCCTGGTGGCCCAGGGAGAGATGGACCGGGCCTGCCAGTTTCTGGGCCACCCCCACATTCTGAGCGGGCGGGTGGGCCACGGCAAGAAAATCGGCCGCTCCCGGCTGGGGTTTCCCACTGTCAACCTCCCGGTGCCCCCGGGAGTCATCGTGCCCGCCCACGGGGTGTACGCCGCCCGGCTATGGTTTGACGGGCAGTGCCGCCCGGCGGTGACCAACGTGGGGGTGCGCCCCACGGTGGAGGACAACGACGGCCGGGTGACGGTGGAGAGCTTTATTTTAGACTTTGACGGGGACCTCTACGAGCACAAGGTGCGGGTGGAGTTTTACCACCGCCTGCGGGGCGAGCGGAAGTTCCCCAGTCTGGAGGAGCTGTCCCGCGAGATCCGGCGCAACGCCGAACAGACCCGGGCCTATTTTAAGCACCTGGCCTGAGCGCCGGGAAAATCAAAGGACGGAGGCAGACAGATGCCGTATTACGACCTGTTCCAGCACCCCGCCCACGAGCCGGGGGCCCGGTACGACAGGATGATTCCCGTACTGTGGACCTTCACGGCGCTGCTGGCTCTGGCGGGGCTGGCGGTGGACAGCCCCCGGGAGATTCTGCGGGGCCTTTGGACCATCGTGATTACCGAGGACGCCCTGATTACCGACTATGTGCTCATCGCCGGGCCGGGCGCGGCCCTGGTGAACTCCGCAATCGTTACCGCCATTACCTTGATGGTGCTCCGCCTGTGCCGGGATGTGCTCAACGGCATGACCCTGGTGGAGGTGGGGCTCATGTCCGGGTTTTCCCTGTTTGGCAAGAATTTTGTGAACATCTGGCCCATTCTCATCGGCTCCTGGCTGTACGCCAAATACCGGCGCGAGCCGGTGGGCAGCTATGCGGGAATTGGCCTGATGGCCACGGCCCTGGCCCCGGTGGTCAGCTACATCGGCCTGGACAACGGCTGGGGCAACCCCTTCTGGGGCGCCCTGGTGGGGCTGATGATCGGCTTTGTCATGCCGCCCCTGGCCGCCTACACCTATAAAATTCAAAACGGCATGAATCTCTACAATGTGGGCTTTGCCTGTGGGCTGGTGGCCATGATTTGCGTGCCGCTGATGGTCTCTCTGGGGGCCGACCCCACCCTCCACTACCGGTGGGCGGTGGGCTATAACGGCCTGTTTGCCGCCCTGACGGCCAGCCTGTGCGCCCTGCTGATTGTCGCGGGCCTGTTCTTCGCCGGCAAGCCGGTCTGGGCGGCCTGGGCGGGCTACCGGAGGCTGCTGCTGACCAGCGGCCGGGCCCCCAGCGACTACCTGCGGATGTTCGGCCCCGCCCCGGTGCTGATTAACACCGGAGTCAACGGCCTGCTGGGCATGGCCTTTATTCTGGTGACCGGGGGGGACTTAAACGGCCCCACGGTGGGGGGGATCCTCACCATCATGGGCTTTTCCGCCTTTGGCAAACACGCGCTGAATATCCTGCCGGTGATGGCGGGGGTGGCGCTGGGCGGTGTGGTGATGCACTGGACCCTGAACGATTCCGCGGTGCAGCTGGCCTGTCTGTTCTGCACCACCCTGGCCCCGGTCTCCGGCTATTTCGGCTGGCCCTACGGGGTGCTGGCCGGGTTTCTCCACGCCTCGGTGGTGCTGTACACCAGCTCGCCGGTGGCGGGGCTGAACCTGTACAACAACGGCTTTTCCGGCGGACTGATTGCCATTGTGCTCTATCCCGTCATCATCGCCGTGGCCCGGCGGCGCAAGCCGGTGCTGCAGGACGAGGACTACTTTGACCACCTGGAGCAGGACAGCCCCATCACCCCCCCGGAACCGGACGAATATCTGGAAGACGCGGAGGAGTAGGCAAAAGGCCGGACGCTGCAAAGCGTCCGGCCTTTTGCCGCGCTCAGGGGAAGAGCAGCCGCACCGCCCAGGCGGCGGCCAGAAAGCCCGTCAGGTCGGCGCACAGGGCGGCCGGGACGGCGTACCGGGTCCGGGTGATTCCCGCCGCGCCGAAGTAGACGGCGACGGTGTAAAAGGTAGTCTCGGTAGAGCCCAGCATCACCGCCGCCATCCGGCCCAGCTGAGAATCGGGGCCGTAGGCGGCGATAAGCTCGGCCCCCACGCCCAGGGCGGCCGAGCCGCTCACCGGCCGGATGAGCATCAGGGGCAGCAGCTGGGAGGGCAGGCCCAGGCGGCCGGTCACAGGCGCGAGGGCCTGGGCCAGCAGCTCCAGCGCCCCGGAGGCGCGGAGCATATGCACCGCCGTCAGCAGGGCGACCAAGGCGGGGAGAATGCGCGCCGCGGTCTCCAGCCCGGAGGCGGCCCCCCGGAGCAGGGCGGCGTAGACGTCCACCCGCCGCGCCGCGGCGTACAGGGCGGCGCCCGCCAGCAGCAGGGGCACCGGCATGGCAGATAAAAGCTCCACAGGGGTCTCCTTTCCGCAAGGTCAATCGGGCCACAGCTTTGCCAGCAGCCGGCAGGCCAGGATTCCCACCGATACCGACGCGGCCGAGGCCAGCCACACGGCGGGCCGGATGTCCAAGGGGGCGGCGCAGCCCGCCGCCGCCCGGACGGAGGCCACGGTGGCGGGGATGAGCTGTAGGGAGGCGGTGTTGCACACCACCAGCATACAAAGGCTGTCCGAGGCGGCGCCGGAAGTGCCCCGGGCCATGAGCCGGGCGGCCTCCAGCCCCATGGGGGTGGCGGCGTTGCCCAGCCCCAGCAGGTTGGCGGACACATTGGCGCACACCCGGTCCATCACCGCCCGGTCCCCGGCGTGGGCGGGGTACAGCCGCCCCAGCACGGGCTGGAGCAGCCGGGCCAGCCGGCTGGTCGCCCCCGCCTGGCGCAGCACCTCCATCACCCCCGTCCACAGGCACAGCACCCCCGCCATGGACAGTGCCAGCTCCACTGCCGCCCCGGCCCCCTGGAGGGCGGCGGCGGACACCTCCGCCCCCCGCCCTGTGGCCAGGCCGCACAAAACGGACAGGGCGACCATCCCCGTCCATATCACGCTCATGGTCAACGCCGCCGCCTCCTCTCGGTCCATCTATATGAAGGGGGGCGGAGAAAGATGTATGCAAATGTCCAAAAATTTACAGAAAAAACAGGGCGAAATCCCATTTTGTGGGAAAATTAAACTTTTTTAAGAATTTTTCGTCTGGCTTTTCGGTTGACATGGAATTTGTTTCTTTGTAAAATAAAGGGGTAAAAACAAGAGAAGCACACACCTGCGCCCCGCAGGGAACGGGGCGGTTAAAATAGAAAGAGAAGGAGGCATCATCAAAATGAAATCCACTGGCATCGTCCGCAAGGTGGATGAGCTGGGCCGCATCGTGCTGCCCATTGAGCTGCGCCGCACCTTGGATATTGAGGAGAAGGATTCGCTGGAAATCTATATGGACGGCCCGTCCATCGTCCTGAAGAAGTTCCAGCCCGCCTGCATTTTCTGCGACGGGGAGAAGGGAATCGTGGAGTTTCATGGGAAGAATGTCTGCTCCAGGTGCTTCCAGGAGATGAGCTCCGCCTTCCGGAAATGAGAGCGGGTTCCCGCTTGGCGGAGCGGGCGGAAGGGTCCTGCCGGACCTGCCCGCCAGGATATGGCACACCAGGAAAAAGGAGAAGGAGAACGCCAGTTGGCTTTCTCCTTCTCCTTTTGAGGGAAGAATTCCATATGGAAGGTCAGTCACTTCAGAGTCAGAGCGGTGATGGCGTAGCCAAACATATTGTCCCGGGTCTCCAGCGAGGCCTCGAACCGGGCCAGCTCGGAGCCGTCCACCAGGGAGACCAGCGCGCCGGACAGCTCCACCCCGCCGGAGACGTTCCGGCTGTCCTGGATGAGGAAGCTGGCCTGGTCGTTGGAGCCGCAGGCCACCTGATAGCTGCCGCTGCCGGCCTCGTAGGTCAGCCGGTCGGCCAGCTGGCCGGGCAGGGCGCCCAGCTGGGACAGGCGGGTGTCAAGGGCCGCGCAGTAGTCCGCCACCGTCTCGGTGGGCAGCAACAGGCAGTCCAGCCCCAGGTTCTCGGCCCGGTCGTCCAGCTGCCCGTACAGGGAGAGCATATTGTATAAGCTCTCCCAGGCCAGGGCCTGGTCATCCGGGTTGAAGGAGGCGGTGCCATGGTTCATCATGGCCAACACCACCCCGTGGAGGGCGGGGGCCATGGCCTCGGAGGCGGCCAGCTGGGCGGGGACGCCCCCCGGGACGTACTCCTGTCCCAAGGCGGGGGGCTGGGAGGCCTCCTCATGACCGGCCATGGCCACGCCGGACAGCGGCAGGAGCAGCAGCACGGCGGCGATGGCGCCCGTCAGCAGTTTTTTCATCAAGAGGACCTCCTTTCCTGATTGTGATTTCATAATACCATGGGGGGATGTTACTGTCCTGTCGAAGCTGTTACGACTTGATGAAAAAATGGTTACAGTCCGGTAGCAGATTCCGGCGGAGAGACCACAATATCTTGTGGCGGTCCGGCTGGCGCCTTGCATTTTACGGCGGGAGGCGGTATACTGCCACACAGGAGGCCGCCAGCCGGAGGCGGCGCGTTGGGCGGGGGGATGTCCGCACAAAGAGCATATGCGCCGCGTGCGGCCGGTATGACGGCCCGGCGGGAAAATTCTCCTCCGCCGGGGCCGCGCCCGGTTGACCGCCGGGGGCCTTTTGGGATACAATAGGCCGGTATGAATGAAACAGAGAGGAAATCGCGTCCATGCTGAACCACGACCAGGAACTGAGATTTTGTAAAGCCCGCCGGGCGGCCATCGCCCGGCAGTTTGCCGGGCGGCTGAACCCGGAGCAGCGCAGCGCCGTGCTGGCCACCGAGGGCCCCCTGCTGCTGCTGGCCGGGGCCGGAAGCGGCAAGACCACCGTGCTGGTCTATCGAATCGCCAACCTGATGCAGTACGGGCGGGGCTCAGACAGTCAGGAGGTCCCTGACTTTGTGACGCCGGAGGATGTGGACTTTTTGGAGGCCTATGCCGCCACGGGAGAGGGGGACCGGCAGCGGCAGGAGCGGCTGTGCCGCCTGGAGCCCGCCGCCCCCTGGTCCATCCTGGCCATCACCTTCACCAACAAAGCGGCCGGAGAGCTCAAGCAGCGGCTGGCCGGCCTGCTGGGGCCCGCCGCCAACGACATCTGGGCCTCCACCTTCCACTCCGCCTGCGTGCGCATTCTGCGCCGGGACATTGAGAAGCTGGGCTTCTCCTCCTCCTTCACCATCTACGACACCGACGACTCCCTGCGGGTTATCAAGGACTGTTTGAAAGAGCTGGGCCTGGACGACAAGCAGTTTCCGCCCCGGTCGGTGCTGGGGTACATCTCCCGGGCCAAGGACCAGATGAAGCTGGCCCAGGACTATCTGGACGAGTGCGAGAAGTCGGGGGACTTCCGCCTGGGCAGAATCGCCCGGGTCTATGTGGAGTATCAGCGCCGGCTGTGGGAGGCAAACGCCCTGGACTTTGACGATATCATCCTGCACACCGTCCGCCTGCTCCGGGACTTTGAGCAGGTGCGGACCTACTATCAGCGGAAGTTCCGCTATGTGCTCATCGACGAGTATCAGGATACCAACAACCTGCAGTATCTGCTGGCCTCCACCCTGGCGGGGGGGTATGAGAACTTCTGTGTGGTGGGCGACGATGACCAGTCCATCTACCGCTTCCGGGGGGCCACCATCGAGAATATCCTCTCCTTTGAAAAGCAGTATCCCGCCTGCCGCACCATCCGCCTGGAGGAGAACTACCGGTCCACCGGCCACATCCTGGCGGCGGCCAACGCCGTCATCCAAAACAACCAGGGCCGGAAGGGCAAGCAGCTGTGGACCCGGGCGGGAGAGGGGGAGAAGCTCCACCTCTATACCGCCATGAACGAGAGCGACGAGGCCCAGTATGTGGCCGGCCGGATTTTGGAGGGCTTTAGCCAGGGGCGCTGC